>JBCCAW010000062.1:0-16252 GCA_039814655.1 Myxococcota bacterium
ACAGCGCGGAGCTGGACCCCGAAGGGGGGTGAAGGCGCCTTGCGCGCAGCGCGCAGCCTGCGATGCGCAGGCCATGTCCTCGCCGTCGGATGCTGCCTCGGGCGTGATGATTCCCTGGAAGCGCCTAACCCCCGACGCGCTGCGCGGCGTGATGGAGGACTACGTGACGCGCGAGGGTACGGACTACGGCCACGCGGACGTGTCCTTCGAGTCCAAGCTCGCGGCGGTCCGGCGCCAGCTCGAGCGTGGCGACGTGGTCGTTCTCTTCGACGCGCGGACCGAGACCTGCAACCTCGTCCCGGCCCGCGACGTGCCCTGAAAGGGCGAGCGCCGTGATGCCGCGCGGCTCCCGCGCGGCGCCTGCCTGCGACGAGGCACGGGAGACCCTCGAGGCGCGCGTGGCATGCTCGCGCCGTGCGCCCTTCGCTCCTCGCCCTCGCCGTGCTCACGCTCGCCTGTGGCGGAAAGACGGGCCTCGAAGTCGACGCGCGTCCGGAGGACCCGGCAGGACCGCCGGACGCGGGCGTCGACGCCGGCGACCAGGGTCCCTTGCCGACGCTCGACTGCCTCTGGCTCTGGGGGGAGTCGCTGACCGTCGCGCGCGCAGCCGCCATCGAGCTCGGCCCCGCGGCGGTCGCGGCGGAGGAGCCCGTCGCGATGCTCACCTTCCGCGAGGACGGCGTGGCCGCGGGCCGCCTTGCGAGCACGGCCGGGACGCCGCGCTTGGTGGCCGAGCTGGAGGAACCGGTCTTCGGGGACCGGGTCTACGGGCTCATGTCGGGCTTCATGATGGCCGTCGAGGGCGACGCGACCTGCGCGTTCCTCGGCTGGTCGACGCGAGGGACGACGCTCGGCTTCGGCAGCCTCGGCAGCACTCCTTGCCTCTTCGGTGAGCCGCGGGGCGATCGGGCCGCCTTCGCGCGCCGGAGCGGCAACCCGGCGTTTCTCCTCGAGCTCGACGCGCGGGGCAGGCTGGATATGCGGGCGACCTATTCGCTGGAGAGCGCCCCGGGCCGCCTGCTCGACTTCATCGCGCCCGTGGCGGCGGAGGGCGGAGAGGCCTTCGTCGTCGAGCGGGCGGACGCGGGGTCGCGCGTGTCTCGGGTGGGTCGCGGTACCCCGAGCGCGCTGAGCACGGCGAACGTGCGCGCCGTGGCCCCGGACCCGAGGCGCCCGGCGCTGCTCGCGCTGGTCGGCGGGCCCGGCGGCCCGGCCGAGCTGCTGCGCTTCGAAGGCGACGTCGCCTCACCCCTCGCGCTTCCGGCCCCGGTGACCGCCCGGGAGCCACCCGCGCTGCTCGCCGCGAGCGATACGCAAGCGCTGCTCTTCGACGCGGAGCTCGCGCTCTGGGCCGTGCCCCTCCAAGCCGGGCGGGCCGAGACCCTCGGGCCCGTTCCGGACGTCGGCGAGGGCGAGGTGCGGGAGCTTCAGCTCGTCGTGCGCCCCGGCGGCGACGAGGGCGGCGCGTTCTTCACGGTCGCCCGCGACGGCGAGCTGGAAGCTCGCTGGCGCACGCTCATCTGCGAGCGCTGAGCGCGGTCGGCGGACCCTACGCGGCTCCGGCCGCAGGGCTCGGGTAGCGCGAGCCCGGATCATCGACGTGCTGGCCGCCAAATGAACCGTAATTGGACGCCTCCTGGCCACGCGAGACGGAATTGCAGCCCGCCTGACCCCCTTTTCCCGCCTCGTGGCCCACACTCTTGGTCCCCATGCCTCCCCGCCCCGACCGACAGGCCGCGCCCGTGCCCTCGGAGCCTTCGCCCGCGCGTCCGCCGCGGCCTCGCGAGGCGTCCGTGGAGCACCTCGCGGTGCCGGACGACGCGGAGCTCGTGAGGCGGGTCCTGGCCGGGGACCGCTGGGCCGAGGAGGCGCTTTACTGGCGCCATGCGGCGCGTCTCGGCAACCTTGCCGCGCGGCTGCTTCGGGACCGGGACGCAGCGCTCGACGTGGTGCAGGACACCTTCGTCCAAGCCTTCGAGGGCCTCGGCCGACTGCGGGACCCGGAGCGCGTGGGCGGCTGGCTCCGGCAGATCACCGTCCACCAGGTGCATCGACGGCTGCGTCGCCGCGCGCTCCGCCGGCGCCTCGGGCTCTTGCCGCGCGGCACGGAGAAGGTGCTCGCGCCGGCGGGCCGGGCGGCGATGGAGACGTCCACGGAGCTGCGCCTGGTCGAGGCGGCGCTCCGGGAGATCGGCGCCGACGCGCGGCTGTGCTGGTGCCTGCGCTTCGTCGAGGGGTACCGGGTGGCGGAGGTCGCGGAGGCCACGGGCCTCTCCGAGTCCACGGTAAAGCGGCGGCTCCGCGACGCGGAGCGGCGCGTCCGTCAGCACGTGACGAGCGCCGGCGAGATCGCGAGCGGGGAGGACGCGCCGTGAGCTGGGACCTCGGCAACGAGACCCGGCGCACGCTCGGGGAACCGCTCGGCGACGCCGAGCTCCAGGCCGCCTGGACGGGCGTCGGCCGCCGGCGCGCGCAGCGACGGGTGCGGCGAGCTCGCCTTCAGAGCGCGGCGCTCGCGCTGGGGAGCTTCGTACTGGGCGCCCTGGTGTTCGCCGCGTTCACACCGTGGCGCGGGCGCGCGCCGGAGGCCCTGCGCCTGGCAAGCGGCGCTCCCTTCGATGCGCGGACGCTCGTGGCCACGGACGCCGAGCGGAGCGTGCGCCTGAGCGACGGCTCGGAGCTGGTGCTCGCGCCGGGAACGCGTGGCGAGGTGACGGTCAACGACGGCCTTACCCTCGCGCTCGTACTCGAAGAGGGCGAAGCGCTCTTCGACGTGGTCCCGGGCGGTGGCCGGGCCTGGACCATTCGCGCCGGCCCGGCGCGCGTCGAGGTGCTCGGCACGCGCTTTACGGTGGCGCTCCGCTCGCCGGAGACGACCGAGGTCGACGTGGAGCGAGGCCACGTGCGGGTGCGCGGCCTCGGGCTGCCACAGGGCCAGGTGGAGCTCCGCGCCGGAGACAAGGCGCGCGTCTCGATGCCCGGCACCGCCGCGCGCGAGGCGCACGCGGACTCCGGGACCACGCGAAACGCGCCCGCCGAGCCCGCCCTCGCGGGCGAGCCGATGCGGGCCGCGCCCGCCGAACGGGTCCGCCGCGCCTGGCGCCCTGCGCCCGCAAGGCGACGAGCCCTCCAGGCCGTGGACGTGGCGGACGTGGACATGGACGACGCGGACGTGGACGACGCGGACGTGGACGGCGACGCCAGCGCGCCTTCGGAGGAGGACGCTCCCAGCGCACCGGCCGGCGAGGCGTCCTCGGAGCTCACCGCCGCCGCGAACGCCGCGCTGGCCGAGGCAGCCGCCCTCGCCTCTTCCCCGCCGGAAGCGCGGGTCGACGAAGGCCAAGCGCTCCGCACCTCAGCCGGGGCCGCGCCCGCGGCGGTCGCCGCCGAGGACGCGCCCGACCCGGCGGCGCCTGAGGAGAGGCGGCTGCGGGCGGCCACCTTCCTGCGCCTCGCCCCCGCTGGCGGCCCCTGGCTGCTCGGGGTGGAGAGCACCTACCGCGTCGGCCCGCTGGAGCTCGGCGTGCTGGGCGCCGCCGGCCGCCTCGTGACCGGCGACGGTCGCGTACGCTTCGGCATCGTCGGCGGGCTCTTGCGCGTACCCCTTCATCGCTGGGGTCGCGGGCGGCTCCTCTTCTCGCCCACGCTCCGCGGAGAGCTCGGCGCGACCATGTTCGAGGGCGCTCCCACGCTCGAAGGATTGCAAGGACGACGAGCGCGCGGCGTGCATGCGGCCGGAGCGCTCGAGCTGCTGCTCACGCTCCGAGGAAGCCGGGCGGACGCGATCTTCGGTCTCGCCGCGGGTCTCGCGGCGGGTCTCGACGCCGAGACGCCCCGGGACGGTGGCGTCGAGCAGCTCGGAGGGACGTCGGGAGCCTTCCTGCAGCTCTCCCTCGGCGTCGCCCTGCGCTGACCCCTCCCCCTCTGCGTGCGGAGGCGCATAGGCGAGAGTCCGCTAGACAACGTAGTCCACCGATGATGCGGAAGGCCGCCTGTCTCGTCTGGGCCGCGTGTTGTCTCGCGGGTTGTTTCGGGCACGCGCATTCGGCCGCGCACGCGGCATGCCGGGACGATTGTCAGGGCATTCACGACCGCTGCATCACCCAGGCGCGCGACGCCCGGGAACTTCAGACCTGCGACGCGAACCTCGGACCATGCCTCGACTCTTGTCCCTATTGACCGGCGCGACGCTCCTGATGGCGTCGGTCGGCGCCCTCCTGCTCACCGCCGCGTGCCGGCCTCCCGCCTACCGGCCTCCCGCGGAACATGAGCCGCACGCCATCCTGAAGGTGAGGCACGTCGTGCATCGCCAGGGCGGACCGCAATACGGGAGCCACGTGACCCTCGGCGGCCACGGCATCGACGAACGCACCATCGCCAGCCTCGAAGAGGGCAGCGAGGGGAGCCACACCTTTCACCTCCGCGTGCGGCCGGAGCCGGCGCCGCTCGTGATCGGTGGCGCGTCCTTTCACACGGAGCAGCGCATGGTGACGCGCTACCGGACCGTGACCGAGAGCTACACCTGCTACCAGCAGCAGTGCACGGGCTACGGCACGTCGCGGAGCTGTAGCCAGGTCGCGCGAACCTGCACGCGCACCAAGCAGGAGCCCTACCAGGCCTGGGAGACCGTGCGCGTCAACGACGACGTCTGCGAGGCCGGCACGCAGTTCGCGCCGCGCGCCGGCGCGACCTATCTCGTGCAGTTCGACTACGTGGGCGAAGACGAATGCCGCACGACCTGCTTCGAGCAGGTCCCGCAGCCCTATGGCGAGTTCGAGATGCGCCCCTGCCCGGTCCCGCCCCCTCCGGCCTGATCACGCGGCGGCGCGCCTCGGCATGCGGTTCGGGCGGTCCTGGTCCGAGTCGCCGCGGAAGAGGCGCACGCGTGGCGTGTCCTTCGGCGCCTTGAAGGCGTAGCTCAGCGCCACGTTCCGGCGCTCGAAGGGGTCGAAATAGCTCGGCAGGACGAGGCCAGCGCGCGCCATGCGACTCTGCGACGTGCGGCCGTGCGACGTGCGGCTCTGCGACACCGGACCGTGCAAACTCGGGCTGAGGAAGCCCGCGGCGCGCAAGGCGTTCTCGTCCGCACCCACCTCGACCAGATCGAGGTAGTCCGCGCCCTCGTCTTCGAGCAGCCGCAGCAGCGAGGTTCCCACGTGGCCCAGCGCCGCATCGTCGCCCCAGAGGTCGACGATGCGGAGGCAGCTCCGGTTGCACGCCGGCTGCCGACGCCAGACCACCGCAGCGCGGAGCTCGCGCCCTTCGAACACGCCGCTCGCCGCGTAGCGATAGACCGGGTGCGCGGCGAAACGGTGGCGAAGGTAGCCGCGCGGCTTGAACGGCGCCTGGGCGTCAGCCAGGGCGCGCAGCGCGTCGCTCTCCTCCGTGAGGTCCAGCGGCCGGAGGGACCAACCCGCAGCGTCCGCCGGCGGCAGCACGGGCGCTCCGGGACGAAGGGCGATGCCCTCGCCCGGCGCGTCCGGGTGAAAGAGGGCGTGGTGCCCCGCGGTGCCGACCTGATAGCCGAGCGCGCGGTACAGCGGCACCACCATCTCGCTCAGCCCGAAGGCACCGATGAGCCGCGGCCGGAGGCGTCCGCGGAGGAACTTGAGCAACGCGAGGCCGAGACCGGGAGGCGCGTCGTCGCGCACCTTCCAGATGGCCAGCATCACGTCGACGGGCCCCGCGGCCACGCCGTACTGGCGGAGCGGGATGAAGCCGAGCGCGGCCAGCATCGCGCCGCCATCCGCGCCGCCGTCGCGCGCGACGACGAAGTTCAGGCGCCCAGGATCGTGCGCGTCCAGGTGCTGAAAGCGGAGCAGCTCCGGCGCGTGCACGAACACGTGGTCCCGGCGCCAATGCGCCTCGAGGAAGGCCTGAAGTTCGGCTTCCTCGTCGGCGGCGCAGAAGGCGAGGGAGACGCTCACGCCGTGCTCCCGCCGTCGACGGTGAGCACGGTCCCGGTGACGCGCTTGGCGTCGGGCCCGAGGAGGTACGCCACGGCGCCCGCCGCGTCCGCGGTCTCGGCCAGGCCGAGCGGGCTCCGGCGGCGAATGCTCTCGAGCCGGTCGCCCTGAAGCGCCGCGGTCATCTCCGTCTCCATGTAGCCGGGAGCCACGCAGTTCACGGTGACGCCGACCTTGCCGAGCTCGCGCGCGAGGGACCGGCTGAAGCCCTCGAGGCCGGCCTTGGTGGCCGCGTACACGCTGAGCCCGCTGAAGCCCGTGCGGGCGATGATCGAGCTGACGTTCACGATGCGGCCCTCACGGGCCTTGAGCATGGAGCGGCAGCCGTACTTCGCGAGCGTGATGGCCGCGAGCAGGTTCACGTGCAGCACCCGCTCGATATCCGTGGCGTGCATGGTCGCGAGCAGGCCATCGCCGCCCACGGCCGCGTTGTTCACGAGGCCGTAGAGCGGCCCGTGGTCCCGGGTCACGTCCCGCAGGAGCGCCGGAATGGCGCCGGTTTCGGCGAGGTCCGCCTGCACGAACGCGAAGCGATCGGCATGTTCCGCCGCGAGCGCCTCCACGGCCTCGGAGCGCGAGCGCGCGATGCCGGCCACGCGGTAGCCATCGCTCAGGAGCCGGAGCGCCAGCGCCGCGCCGAGGCCCCGGCTCACCCCGCTGAGCAGCACGAGCCGCGAGTCGCCGGGGGCCGTCACGGCGCCACCTCCCGAAGCAGCTTGCCTGCGGCGCTCATGCGCAGCGCGCCGCTCAGCCGCACCGTCGCCGGCCGCTCGTGCGGAGCGAGCAGCGCGGCGCAGTGGGCCCGGAGCTCCCGCTTGAGCTCTCCCGGCGCCGCGGCGTCGGGTGCGGGCGTGACCTCCGCCGTGACGAGGGCACCGGTGATGGGGCTGCGCCGCTGGCCCACGCGCGCCGCGGCCACGCCGGGGTGCGCGAGGAGCACGGCCTCGACGCGTTCCGGATGCACCTTCTGGCCGCCGACGTTGATGACGCCGCTCGCTCGGCCGAGGAAGAGCACGCGGTCGCCGCGGATCTCCACCGCGTCGCCCGTGTCCACGAAGCCCTCTCTGTCGCGGAAGGCCGCGCCGGCCTGTCCGAGGTAGGCGCCCTCGACGCGGCCGTTCTTCACGTAGAGACGTCCCTCGCGCACGCTCAGCGCGATGCCCCGGGGCGGCTCTTCGAGGTAGCGCCGGGGGAAACCCGCCCGCCCATCGGTGACCGAGAAGCCGACGCCCGCTTCCGTCGAGGCGAAGATGTGCGCGATGCGGGCCTCGGGGAAGGCCGCCCGGAGCCGGTCGAGGAGCGCCTGGTCGGCGATCTCGCCGCCGAGCGTGATCTGCTGCAAGGGCAGCGACGCGCTCGCGGGCGTCATGAGCAGCCGGCGCCAGAGCGTGGGCGTCGCTGAGAGATGCGTGCAGCCGCCGGCGACGAGCGCGGCGACGCGATGAGGCAGCGGCGCATCGAGCGCGGGCGCCAGGAGCGTGGACCCGCCGAGGAGCGCCTGGAGCACGACCTGCAGGCCTGCGTAGCGCGACGGGTCGTAGAGCAGACCCCAGCGGAGCCCGGCGCCGCGCGCCACGTTCGTACGCGTGCTGCGCGTGAGCGAGGCAAGCGTATGGCCTACGAGCTTGGGCGCCGCCGTGGTGCCGGAGGTCGCGAGCACCCAGCGCGTCTCCGCCGGGCCCTCCTGAGCGCGGGCCGGAAGCGTGTCGAGGGAGCGGCCCGGACCGAGCAGCGCGGAGCAGCCCGCCCGCTCCGCGTAGGCCTCGAGGGCCTCCGGGCCCGCATCGGGCGGGGCGAGGAAGATGGACGCCGCGCGCCCGTCGAGGGCGACGAGGGCGCGCAGGAGGTCGACGGCTCCGAGACGGTGAAGCACGACGCCCGCGAGACGCGGCGGGAGGCGCTCCGCCGACGCGAGCAGCGTGTCCGTGCGGAGCCCGGGCAGCACCTCGCTCGCCGGGTGGCGAGCCGCGAGGCGGGCGCGAAGCGTGCCGCTGTCGCTCATGCGGTCTCGCGGAGCTGAGGCGCGTGCGCCTCGTAAAAGGCCACCAGCTCGCCGAAGGTGCGCGGGTAGACGGCGTCCGCGGAGTCCGTGAAGGGGTCGAAGCCGAGCTCGTCCTCCAGCCGCGTGACGACAATGGCGAAGCCGAGGGAGTCGAGGCCGGTCTCGAGGAGCACGCTCTCGCTCTCGAGCGTCGGTCCCTCACCGCCGGCGTGCTCCTCGAAGACCTCGGCGAACACGCGAATCAGGGTGCTGCGAATCATGGAATCGTCCTTGGGGGTCTCGTGCTGCGGCGGCGTCTTCACGCTGCGGCGTCGTCGCTGCTCTCGCTCGGGTGAAGGCGCGGCACCCAGTCGGCGAGGCTCCGCGGCTGCTCGTCGGGCCCGCGGGCGGCGTTCGCGTCGGCCAGGCTCGGGTCCCGGTCGAGGGCCCAGCGCGCCCGCGTGAAGTCCTCTTCGCTGTCGAGGTCGAAGCTCCGCGCCGTGCTCATCACCACCGGCGCCGGCTGCGGCCCGATGAGCACGCCCGCTCCGAGCAGAGAGATGTGGCCCACGTAGACGGCGCCGTTCGGGACGTAGAGCGGCGGAAAGTCCTGGCGCCGGTAGCCCTTCGGAAACTCCGGGTAGAGGCGCTCGAGGCGGCCCTCGGCGATGTGGTGGAGGTAGGCCGGCGTGATGCCCGCATCCACGACGCTCAGGCCAGAGCCGGCGCCGGTCTCGCGCACCGCCGCGACGCAGGCGTCGATGTCCGCGGCGCGGCGAAAGGGCGAGGTCGGCTGCAGCAGGACCACCCAGCGGTGCGGGAAGCGGTCCTGGAGCGCCCGCGAGGCGTGCAGCAAGGTCGGCTCGAGCGGCGCCGTGGAGTCCGCGAGCTCCGGCGGGCGGGCGACCACGTCGACGCCGAGGCCCCGTCCGTGCGCGGCGATCTCGGCGTCTTCGGTGCTCAGCACGACGTGGCCGACGCTCGTCGCGGCCTGCGCCGCGTCGAAGGCCCGGGCGACGAGGCTCCGGCCCTGCACCGCGCGGAGGTTCTTCCGCGGCACGCCCTGGCTCCCGCCCCGGGCGGGAATGACCGCGAGCACCGGGCCGTCCTCGAGGGGCCGCGGCAGCGCGCGTAGATCCGACGTCTGGCTCATGCGTGCATCTCCATCGCGGACGGCGCGGCCACCGCGGCGCGGGTCCACTCGTTCGGCAGGGCGTCCGGGTCCTTCGGCAGGTCGTTGGTGTCGAGGCGCGGGATCTCGAGCCAGGGCGCGGCGCCGGCCCGACGCGCCGTCGAGGGCGCGAGGGCCAGCTCGCAGGTGAAGGCCAGCGCGCACCCGAGCTCACGCAAGATGGCGAGCGTCGAGGCGTCGTAGCCCCCGTAGGGGTAGCAATGGGTCCAGTCTCGGCGCTGTCCGACGGCATCGAGGAGGGCGAGGGAGCGCTCGAGATCCGTACGCTGCTGCCCCGCGCTCATGCGGTTCAACCACCCGTGGCTGTGCCCGTGGCTGCCGACGTGCATGCCCGCCGCGACCATCTCGCGGAGGTCCTCCACCGACACGTAGAGGCTCTCGGCGAAGAGCTCCGGCTCCATGCCCACGGCTTCCTCGAAAAGCGCGTCGCAGAGCGGCGTGCGGAGCGGCGCCGGGAGCGCGGTCTGCAGCAGCCGCTTCAGGTAGATCACCTCGGCCGGGTCCCAGCGGTTCGCGATAGCCCAGCGCGCCCGGTAGTCGTCGAGGCTCTCGAGCTGCTCGGCGCCGGGCACGTCGGCGGCCCGCGCGCTCTCGATGCGCCGCTCGAGGCTTCGCACGAGGGGGCGAACATCGTCGGCGCTCGCCAGGATGTGGTGCACCTTGTGGACGTCGAGGGGCGCACGCGCGAGCACCGCGCCCGAGGGCGGATAGAAGGCGCCCTGCATGCCGTACTCGACGAGGAGCGGCGTGACGTAGCGGTGGTGCTCGGCAAAGCCGTCGTCGAAGGTGAGCAGCAGCGCCGCCGCCGGCAGCGGCTGACCTCCGCGGCTCGCCTCGATGACCTCGGCCACGGTCACGGGCACGTAGTGCCGCGCGAAGTAGGCGAGCTGCGCCCGGAAGAGCGATAGCTCGAGTCCGCGAATGCGGGGCCATGCGCTGCCCGCGATGGGGCGCACGTAGTGATACATGACGACGGTGAGGGGGCTCGGACCCATGGCGGCTGTCTCCGGGCGCGCGGTGGCGCCTCGGTGCCCCTCAATGCGAAGCGCGTTCCAGCCGTCGCGCCCCGGCTCCCGAGCTTCCGAGCACCTCCTGGCGCCGAAGAGCGTCAAGGCACCGGCACCCCGCGCCGGAAGACCGACGCCACGCTGACGGCTCCGGGGCGGCGGGACGCCTGCGCCGCGACGCGGGGCGTCGGCACGGGCCTTGAAAGGCGTCCCCTCGACAGGCGTCCCCTCGAAGGCGCGGCCCCTCGAAGGCGCCGCCCAAGAGCCGCGGCTTCATCCGCATCGTCCCGTCACCCCGGAGAACCACCATGTCGACCATCCTCAAGGGCAACTTCGAGACGCAGAAGACCGTCACCGTCGAGAGTGAGGGCGAGACCCTCACCGAGACCTTCGAGCGCGAGGCCATGAAGCGTCTCGGCGGCAGCATCTGCTTCGTCGCCAAGAAGGAGATCGACTGGGGCGACGAGTCAGGCGCCGGCGATGCCGGCTGAAGCCCGACGCATGGAGCCTCACGCGCTCCGTAAGGGAGAGCTCGGGGCCGCGCTCGTCGCTCACATGAACGAGCTGACCTTCGCGCGGCACGGGGAGCTTGCCCTCGGCAACGCCGCGGCGAACCTGCCCGCGCTCGCCGCGGACCGGTCCCTGCGCGCGCTCCGGCGCGAAGCGCGGCTCATCGGCAAGGGCGACACGGCCGTGGTCATCGCCGCCGGACCGAGCGTTCGGAAGCACGACCACGCGCGCCAGCTCGTGGAAGCGGGCTACGAAGGCGCCGTCGTCGCGGCCGAGTCCTCGCTCTACTACTGCCTGAGCCGCGGCCTCGTGCCGGACGTCGTGGTCACCGTCGACCCCACGCGACCGATCGTTCGCTGGTTCGGCGACCCGGAGCTCAGCGACGCGGAGATCCGCGACAACGACTACTTTCGCCGCCAGGACCTCGACGACGCCTTTCAGCGCGAGCGCGCGGTCAACGACGAGCTGCTCACGCTCGTCGACCGGCACGCGCCGGACATCAAGCTCGCCATCAGCACCTCGGCGCATCCGGACGTGGTCGCGCGCTGCTGGCAGGCGGGCTTCCAGATGTACTGGTGGAACCCCATGTACGACGACCCGGCGGACCCGGCGAGCGTCACTGCGCGGCTCGTGCGTGACAACGGGCTCCCGGCGGTGAACGCCGGCGGCAACGTGGGCACGACGGCCTGGATGATCGCCCAGGCCGCGCTCGGGAAGGGCACCGTCGCGCTCACGGGCATCGACTTTGGTTACTACGCGGACACGCCCTACGAGCGGACGCAGTACTACAAGGAGATCGTCGAGCTCGTGGGCGAGGACCGGGTCGAGTCGGTGCTCATGCGGGTCTTCAACCCGCACTACGACGCGGAGTTCCTGACGGACCCGGCCTACCGCTGGTTCCGGGACAGCTTCCTCGAGCTCGCCCGGGACGCCCGCTGCCGAACGCTCAACTGCACCGAGGGCGGAACGCTCTTCGGCGAGGGCGTCGAGGTGAAGAGCCTCGCCGGCTTCCTCGCTGACGACGTGGAGCGCTGCGCGCTCGACCCGGCCTCAACCAAAGCTCCGACCCCTCGCTGATCAAGAAAGAATCCCGTGGCCAAAGTTCTCTTCATCAATCCCGTCGTTCGCGAAGAAGACGTCCCGAAGCACGTGCCCTACGGCATCGCGCTCCTCGCGAGCATCGCGATGGAAAAGGGGCACCTCGTCCAGATCTACGACGAGAACGCCTGGCGCAAGGGCCCGGAGGTTCTCCGGCAGGTGCTCGAGGCCGATGACTGGGAGGTCATCGCCGTCGGCGGCATCACCACGGCCTACGCCTCCATCAAGAACATCGTCACCATGTCCCGGGAGGTGCACCCCGGGGCCTGCATCATGCTCGGCGGCGGCGTGCTCACCTCGCTGCCCAAGGAGACCATGAGCTGGCTCGCGCAGGTGGACGTGGGCGCCGTGGGCGAGGCCTTCGAGACCTTCCCGGAGATGCTCGATGTCGTCGACTGCGAGATCGCCGCGGACAATAGGGACTGGAAGTCCGTGGACTGGACCGTCATCGACGGCACCGTGAGCTGGAAGGACGGCAACCTCGCCTACGGCGGCGAGCGCGCGCTCATCCCCGAGCTCGACGCGCTGCCCTACCCGGCCTGGGACCTCTTTCCCCTCGAGGAGGTGTATTTCCCGAACTCCTCGATCCTCTACTCGGAAGAGGGCTACCAGGCGACGCGGCGTCTCGACATCAACGGCAGCTTCGGCTGCTCCATGGTGTGCCGCTACTGCTACCACCTCGGCCTCGCCGGGGACCTTCGCTACGAGAAGGACGACCAGGGCGAGACCAAGGTCGCCTTCGACGAGCCGGGCAAGTACACGCGGGTCATCCGCTACCACTCGCCCGAGTACATCGTGAAGATGGTCAAGCACATCTACGACAAGTACCAGGTGAACTTCGTCGCCTTCCTCGACGAGAACCTGATGACCATGAACCGCCAATCCGGCGGCACCTGGCTACCGGAGATCTGCCGGCTGTGGGAGGAGCACGGCCTCGTCCCGAAGCCCAAGGAGGATGGCACCTGGGAAGGCGTCTACTGGTCCGGCACGAGCCACGCGACGCTCTGCGACCCAGAGCTCCTCAAGACCATGAAGGAGGCGGGCTGCTCCTATCTCATCTACGGCTACGAGTCCTTCGCGCCGCACGTCATGAAGACCATCGGCAAGGGCGCGACGCCGAAGAGCAACGAGCGGAGCTACCGCTGGACCCTCGAGGCGGGCATTCGTCCCATCCCGAACCAGATCATCGGCTTCCCCATCGAGGACTTCGAGTCCATCCGGCAGAACATGCGGGCCTGGGACAAGCTCGGCATCATGGTGAAGCCCTTCTTCGCCACCGCCTACCCGGGCAGCGAGTGGTTCACGGTGAATCGCGAGAGCATCGAGGAGCAGTACGACGGCGACCTCGAGGCCTACATTCTCGACCTCGGTGACGCGACGACGATCACCGCGACCATCTCGAAGAACTTCAACGCCGTGGAGCTCTACGGACTCCGTGAGGCGATGGTGCAGCGCAACTACCGCATGGTGGACCGGTACGAGGCCATCTGGCGGGACAACCACCGCATCCCCGAGGGCGCGCCCTCGACGCTGGTGGAGCCCAAGCGAAAGAAGCGCAAGCGCGCCCCGGCGCTCCGCGTGCTCGCGAGCTAGCGGTACCCCATAGACTGACGCGCGTCGCTTTGGCGACTCGCACGTTCGTGACGAGAAGGGCCGGCGCCGGGTGGTGGTGCCGGCCCTTCGTTTATCCGTCGCGGGCCAGACCACCCGCCGCGCCTTCGACGACCCGGGCGAAGCCGAGGCCTACCTCGGCTGAGCGCTCTCGCGCGAGGATCCGCTCTCCTCGGTCCCGTCCCCGTCGTGGACGGCTGCGCCGGCCCGGCGAAGCCCGGCAAGGACCTGCGCGAAGGAGCGGCGCTCCGCAGCCGGGCGCTCCGGGATGGCGTCTGCGGAGAGCTCCTTGAGCAGCCGCGGCGCCGCGCCCTCGCCCAAGCCCAGGAGCAGCACGCTCTCCCCCACGCGCACGAGGACGAGGGAACGCCGCGCGTCGAGGGGCACGCGTTCGACGACCTCGAGGTGCCGTCCGCGGCCCGCCGTTCCCAGCTGCAGCCGGCCCGCCCAGCGGAGCAGCACCCAGGCGAGAAGGCAGACGGCCCCGAGGCTGATGAGCGCCTCGAGCAGCACCACGCCATAGCCGCCCGGAAGCCCGGACTCTTGCAGCAAAGCCGGCATGCGCGGCCGAGCTTACGTCACTCGGCCGCGGCGGGGACGCCCGCGTCCTTGGTGAACTCGATGGACTCGGCGAGCATCTCGGCGATGTCGAGCTGGCGCACGCTCTCCTCCTTGTCGGCGTTCTTGATGCCGAGGGTGAGCATGCCAATGCAGAAGGGGCAGGCCGCGGCGACGGTGTCGGCGCCCGTGTCCAGGAGCTGGAGCGTGCGCTTGTCGTTGACGCGCGTGCCCCCGGTCTCCTCCATGAAGTACTGGGCGCCGCCGGCGCCGCAGCAGAGGCCCTGCTTTTTGTTCCAGTACTCGACCTCGACGAGCTCGACGCCTCGATGGCCTCGAGCACCTGCCGCGGCGAGTCGTAGATCTGGTTGTAGCGGCCGAGGTAGCAGCTGTCGTGGTACGCGACCTTGGCCTGCACGGGCTTGGTCGGCGTGAGCTTCCCGGCGGCGAGGAGCCCGTTCAGGAAGTCCGCGTGGTGCACCACGTCGAAGTGCCCGCCGAAGTCCGGGTACTCGTTCTTGAGCGTGTTGAAGCAGTGCGGGCACGCGGTGATGACCGTCTTGTCCGGCACGCCGGCTTCGTTGAGCTGCTCGACGTTCTGCTCGGCGATCATCTGGAAGAGGAACTCGTTGCCGCCGCGGCGCGCCGGATCGCCGGTGCAGGTCTCGCGCGTCCCGAGAATGGCGAAGTCGACGCCCGCCTCGCCCAGGAGCTTGGCCACGGCGCGGGCCACGAGCTGCGCGCGCTCGTCGTAGGCCGCGGCGCAGCCGACCCAGTAGAGGACGTCGGCCGTGGGGTTGTCTTCGAGCGTCGGCACGTCGAGGCCATCGGTCCATTGGACCCGGTCCTGCGCCGAGTAGTTCCAGGGGTTGCCGTTGGTTTCGATGCCGTTGAAGGCCTTCTGCAAGAGCGGCGGGAACTCGGCCTTCATCATGACCTCCTCGCGCCGCATGCCGACGATCTTGTCGACGTAGGAGATCATCACCGGGCACTGCTCTTCGCAGGCTCGGCAGCTCGTGCAGCTCCAGATGACGTCCGGGTGAAGCACGTGGGGCAGGAGCTCCACGTCGGCCTCCGGCGCGAGGAAGTAGGCCCCCTCCGGCGCGGCCGGGAAGGTGTGGATGGGCTCGCGCTCCTCCGGGGCCTCCACCGTGGGCCGGTCCGTGTTCGACGGCGTCTGCACGTCGTCGTCGCGGCCGAAGGTCGCGTACTCGCTGGCGTAGAGGTGGTCCCGGAGCGCGAGCGTGAGGTGCTTCGGGCTCAGCACCTTGTCCGTGATGTAGGCCGGGCAGTTGTCGCTGCAGCGGCCGCACTCGGTGCAGGTGTAGAGGTCGAGGATCTGCTTGTAGTTGAGGTCCTTGAGCTTCGCGATGCCCAGGGCCTCCTCGCGCTCCACGCGCCCCTCGAGGTCGTCGACCTTCGGCAGGGCGTTCGGCCGCATGTCGTACGCGAAGACGTTCGGCATGACCGTGAGGATGTGGAAGTGCTTCGTGTAGGGCAGCAGGTTCAAAAACAGCAGCACCCAGCTCGCGTGGTACCAAAAGCCCACGTGCTCGAGGACCTTCAGGGTCCCGGCGCTCATGCCGCCGAAGGCGAGGGCCAGCGGCGAACCGATGGGCTCGAACCAGCTGAAGTGCGCGGCCGTCCCCGTGGCCTTCGCTTCGAGGGCGAGGTGCGCGCCCACGTAGAGGAAATCCGCCGCCATCATCGTGGCGATGATGAAGAGGATGAGCACGGGCTCGCTGAAGAAGACCTTCCCCTCTTCGTGCGAGAGGGTCATGCGCGTCGCCCGGTCGCCCACGGCCTTGGCGTCCGCCGTGTCCGCGCCGCGCTTGCCCACGCGAAGCCAGAGAAACACGAGAGCCCCGGCGATGGCCGCGGCCGCCGCCAGCTCCTTGGCGAGGCTGTAGAGCTGCCCGACCACGTGGTCCGTGGAGAGCACGCCGAGGGGGAAGTCCCAGTCGGCGTCGTAGCCCCGCCCCCAGAGCAGAATCGAGTTCAGCAGCAGGACGTTGAAGGCGAAGAAGATCGCCGCGTGGGCGATGCCCGCGGGCTGGTAGCCCTTCTTCTCGATCATCTTCTGCTGACCGAGGGCCACGACGAGCACCTTGGTGGTGCGCGCGATGACCTGGGACGGCGTCCAGGCGAAGCGCGCGTCGGGCACGCCGAGCTTCACCTGCCGGAAACGCCGGTACACGCTCCAGGAGAAGAAGGAGAGCGTCCCGACGAGGACGAGCGTCATGGCGATGGGGCTCATGCAGTGACTCCTGGGGTCATCTCGACGCGTACGTGGCGGCACGGAGGCGCGAATGACGCACCGCGTCGTGAC
>JBCCAW010000369.1:0-5986 GCA_039814655.1 Myxococcota bacterium
AGCAGCATTATTCACCACAATATCCACGCCTCCGTATTTTGCTACTGTACCTTCTACCAGAGCTTTCAATTGATCTTCATCACCCACATGGCAGGCAATTCCGTGAGCTTCGAGACCATCTGCTTTAAATGCAGCAGCAACCTCATCCACGGCTTCTTGCTTTCGACTGCTTACGATTACTTTAGCCCCAAATTCTGCCAGGCCTCTTGCAATGGGAGCACGCAGCCCTCGAGGGCGCGACGCTCGGAAGGCGGAAGCTCCGCCATGGCAGAGGCCACCCGGCCCAGCCGGCGGCGGGCGTCGCAGGCGGCGTCGAAGGCTGGCGGGCTCACGAGGTCCCCATCGCGCACGTTCCGGGCGGCCGTCCGCTCCCGGTAGAAGTCGGCGACCTTCCGGCGGAGTATGCCGTGCAGCCAGGTGCTGAGCTGGCTCCGCCCGGCGAAGCGATGTTGGCCCGCGGCGGCCGCAAGCCAGGTGCGCTGCACGAGCTCCCGCGCCGCATCGTCGCTGGGCGTGCGTCGCCGCGCGTAGCGGAAGAGGCGCAGGTCGAGCGCCCGGAGGGACGCCGGGGTGAGCGCGGCAAGGGGGCTCACACGCGCAGGACCCTGCGCCGTCGGCGGCGCAGGCGTCCAGGGCGGCGCAGAATCGGAGCGCGGCGCAACATCGGAGCGCGGCGCAGTATCGGAGCGCGGCGCAGTATCGGAGCGCGGCGCAGTATCGGAGCGCGGCGCAACATCGGAGCGCGGCGCAGTATCGGAGCGCGGCGCAGTATCGAAGGGGGCGAGGGTCGTCATCGAGTCGGGTCTCCCGAGGGCCGCATCGCGCCCTCCCCCTCCCGTCCCCGCAGCGCGCAAAAGCGTTCAACGCACATTTCCTTTGAACGCTCAGGCATGCTTCGGGGACTCGGAGGCGTGACGCAGGGGATCATGGCCATGTCGACCGCGGCCGCAGGCGCGAAGGGGAGAGAGGCGCTCGCCCAGGGCGACCTGCGCGCCGTCGCGGCGGCCTACGACGCGCACCACACGCGCGTTCGCGCCTTCGCCCGGCGGCTCCTCGGCGACGTGGACGCGGCGGAAGAGGTCGTGCAGGACGTCTTCGTCGCGCTGCCCAAGGCCCTCGGCCGCTACCGCGGAGACGCGCCGATCGCCAGCTTCCTCCTCGGCATCACCGCCAAGCGCTGCGCCAAGGCGCGGCGGGCGCGCGTGCGCCGGGAGCGCGCCTATCGCGGCCTCGCGCGGGAGCCGGACCCTACGGGCCCGCCGGACCCCGAGCGCGAGGCCGGGCGCCGCCGGCAGGCCGAGGCCTTGGCCCGCGCCCTCGACGCGCTCCCCATGAAGCAGCGCACGGTGTTCGTGCTCATGGCCGTGGAGGAGCACACCTCGCCGGAGGTCGCCGACATGTTGGGCGTCCCCGAGGGCACGGTACGCACACGCTTGATGCACGCCCGCCGCAAGCTGCGCGCGTCCCTCGCGAAGGAGGGCCTGAGATGACCGGCGAGCGCGACGTGCTCGAAGAGGCGACGGAGGCCCTTCGCGAGCTGACCTCGGGGGAGAGCGAACGCGCCGCGACGTCGCGCCGCGAGGTGCTGAGCCGCCTCGACGCACGGCGCCCGACGTCGCGGCCCGGCTTCGGTCTGTTCCGCGTCGCCCTCGCCGCCGTGGTGCTGCTCGTGGGCCTACCCACGGCCTGGGCCTGGACCTCGGGCCGGCTCCCGATGATTCGGCAAGCGCTCCTCGGCCCCCGCGAAGCGCCCGCCGAGGAAACGGCGCGCCCCCGCCGCCGCGCGCTGCCTCCGGAAACGGACACGGAAACGGAAACGGAAACGGAAACGGACACGGACACGGACACGGACACGGAGCCACGAGCGCGCCGGGCTCGGGTGGCCGACTCTCCGGTCCCGGACTCCGCGCGGGCGCGGGCCGAGCGCGAGCTCTTCGAGCGGGCCTACCGGCTGCAGCGCGCGCAGCGTTCCCGCGAGGCCGTGACGGCCTGGGGTCGCTACCTGGCCCGGTACCCGCGGGGCCGTTTCGCGCCGGAGGCCCGATACAGCCGTGCGCTCTCGCTCGTGCGCCTGGGCCGGCACGGGGAAGCACGCGCGGCGCTCTCGCGCTTGGCCGCGGCGCCCAGCGGCTACCGCGCCGCGGAAGCCGCGCGCCTGCTCGACGCCCTGGAAGCGGCTGCGGAGGAGACGCCGTGAGCCGGTCCCTGGTGCTCCCGCTGCGCGTGCTGCTGCTGGCCGCGCTCGCCGGGCCGGGCACGCTCCACGCGCAGCCGGCGCCGGCGCCCCTCGCCCTCTACGTGGCCCCCGATCTCGCCGTGGACCGCGGCGCCTTGCGTGCGTCGCTCGCCAGCGAGCTCGGACGCGCCGTCGCGCTGGTGGACACGGCAGCCGCGCCCGGCGAGCTGCTGCTCGTGGAGGCGCCGGCGGACGAGCTTCGGGTGACCTACCGCAGCGGCCCGGGCCACCGCATCGAGCGCCGGCTGCCCGACGCGCCCGGAGACCCGATCGAGCGCACGCGCATGGTGGCGCTCGTGGCGGCGCACCTCGCCCGAGACGAGTCCCTCGAGATTCTCGCCCTGCTGGCGGCCGCGCAGCCCGCCGCCGAGACCACCCCGGGCACGGCCGAGGAGACCGCCGCCGCCGCGACGCCGACTGAAGAGACGGCCCCCGTGGACCTGGACGACGTCGAGGCCGGCGCACCGGCGACGCGGACGACGGAGGCGCCGCTCGCGGAGCCGGGGCCACCCGCTCCGTCCGCGAGCCCGCCCCGGCTCCCGCCGCTGCGGGACCCCGGTCCTCGTACCGTGTCCATGGGCGCCGACCTGGCGCCGGGCCCCGGCTCCTCGACGTTCTTCCGCGGCCGGGACCGGCGACACTTCTCTCTCGGCGTGTTCGGCGCCTGGTCCGGGGCCATCGAAGGCGCGGCCCTGTCCGGCGGCGTGGACGTCGTGACCGGGAACGTGAGCGGCGCCCAGCTCGCGGGCTTTGGCAGCTACGCGGACGGTACGGTGGAGGGGCTCCAGGCCGGAGGCGCGGGCGCGGTGGTGCGCGGCGACCTCGAGGGCGTCCAGCTCGCCGGCGGGGCCGCGATCGCGTGGCGCGACCTCCGCGGCGTGCAGGCCAGCGCCGGCCTCGCCATGACGCGCGGCTCGCTGCGCGGGGTGCAGAACGCCTCTCTGCTCGCCCTGGTCCGCGGCGACGTGACGGGCATGCAGGCGGCGACCGTCAGCTGGACCGGCGGCACGCTCCGCGGAGCGCAGGTCGGGATGCTGAACTTCATGGGCGAAGGCATCGGCGCCCAGGTGGGGCTGCTCAACGTGAGCGCCGGCGACGTGCAAGGCGCGCAGCTCGGCCTCGTCAACGTGGCGCGCGGGCGCGTCCGCGGGGCGCAGCTGGGCCTGGTGAACGTCGCCGAGGATGCGGACCTGGGCCTGGGCTTCGTCAACGCCTACCGCGACTCCCGCCGGCGCTTGAGGCTCACCGTGGACAGCGACGCCGTGCTGCGCGCCGAGCTCCACCACGGCTCGCGCTGGCTACGGTCCATCGTCACCGTCGGCGCGCCGCTCACGGACGAGCGCAGCCTGCGCGCGGGCTGGGGTCTCGGCGGCCGGCTCACCGTGAGCCCAGGCATCGAGCTGACCCTCGACGCGCTCGTGCTGGGTCTCTTTCCTCTCGCCGAACAGGACGCCACGCCCGACCTGCTCACGGAGCTGCGGGCCAGCGTCGCCGTGACGATCAGCGACAGCGTCGCGCTCGTCTTCGGGGCCGCGCTTCAGACGCAGCTGAGCTGGCGGAGCGCACCCCTCGGCGGCGTGGGGCGCATCACCCGCACGCGCCTCGACGGGACCCCGCCCGAGCTCGCAGGCACCCTCGACGACCAGCCCTTCGCCTTCGCGAGCCCGCTCCTCAGCGTGGGCCTCGAGCTCCACTGAGGCCGCGGCGAGGTCGGCCCGCGTCAGTCCATGCCGATGCTGCGGCCCGCCAGCCAAGCGCCGCCGTCGGCGACGACGGTCTCGCCGGTGACGAGCGACGCGGCGTCGCTGCAGAGGAAGACGCACACGTTCGCGATCTCGCCGATGCGCCCCATGCGCCGGAGGGGGATCTGTGCCTCGGCCTTCTCCTTGAGGTGCTTCGGGAGCAGGCGGTCCACGCCTTCCGTCCCGGCGATGGGGCCCGGCGCGACGCCGACGACGCGAATGCCGAGGGGCCCCCACTCGAGGGCAAGCGTGCGCGTCATGGAGTCCACGGCCGCCTTGGCCGCGGCCGCATGGGTCTGGAGCGGCGTCGCCCCGTAATGAAGCGTCGCCGAGACGTTCACGATGACGCCGCCGCCGGCCTTCAGGGCCTTGTCGAAGGCCGCGCGGCTCACGTTGTACGTGCCCAGCGTGTCGATGGCGACGACCGTGCGGAAGGCGTTGTAGGAGAGCTGCGCCGCGGGCGCGAGGAAGTTCCCCGCGGCGCCGTTCACCACGATATCGATGCGCCCGAAGGCCTCGAGGGCCGCGTCGAGCGCTGCCTCCACCGTCTCCGGCTCGCGCACGTCGCAGGCGACGCCCAAGCAGCGATGGCCCGTGGCCGCCGCCAGCGCCCCGGACGCCTCATCGAGGCGCTCCTGGTTCCGGCTCGTGATGACCGCGTCGGCGCCGTGGGCCATGAGCGCCTCGGTGATGCCGCGGCAGATGCCGCTCCCGCCCCCGGTGACGAAGGCCACCTTTCCTTCGAAGAGGTCGTCGCGAAAGACGCTCCCCGCACGCGCTGCGCCCGCTAGGCTGCTCATGGTCTAACCACTCCTTGTCCGCGCGTGTGCGCGGCATGGCGCGACGCTACTTCATGCGGGAGCACAACCGGAGCGCGCTCGTCATCGGCGCGGGCGTGGTGGGCCTGGCGGTGGCCCGGGCCCTCGCGCGGGACCGGTGGCAGGTCCTGGTGGCCGAGCGCGAAGCGCGGCCGGGCCAGGGCACCTCGAGCCGGAACAGCGGCGTGATTCATGCGGGGCTCTACTACGCGCCGGGGAGCTGGAAGGCGCGAAGCTGCGTCGCCGGGCGGCGTCTCCTCTACGCCTACGCGCAGGAGCACGGCGTGCCTCACGCCAAGACCGGCAAACTCGTGCTGGCCCAGGGCCCGGCGCAGGAGGCTTCGCTTCACGCGCTCCTCGGGCGAGCGCGGGAGAACGGCGTCGAGGGGCTCTCTCTCGTCTCGGAGCGAGCGCTCGCGCACCAGGAGCCCGCGCTGCGCGCTTCGCTGGCGCTTCGCTCGGCGGAGAGCGGCCTCGTCGACGCCCATGCCTTGATGGACGCGCTCCGGGCCGAGGCCCGGCAGCACGGCGCGCTCTTCGCGTTCGGGGCGGAGGTCGAGGCGCTCGAGCGCCGGGACGGCGGCTGGGAAGTGCACGCCCGGGGCCAATCGCCCGTCGCAGCGCAGCTCGTCGTGAACGCCGCCGGCCATGGCGCAGACGCCGTGGCCCGGGCCGCAGGCATCGACGTGGACGCGCCGGACACGGACGGGCACGGGTGGCGCCTGCACCCCTGGCGCGGCGACTACTTCGCGCTCGCCGCGGGTTCGCCGCGGCCTCGCCACGCCCTCGTCTACCCGCTGCCGGTCCAGGGCGGGCTGGGCGTGCACCTCACGCGGGACCTCGGCGGCCAGCTGCTCGCCGGCCCGGACGCCAGTGCCGGCGCCGGGCTCGACGTCGACGCGGCCAAGGCGCCGGCCTTCGCGGCGGCGGTGGCGCGCTACCTGCCGGGGGTCACGGCCGCGCAGCTCCGTCCGGCCTACGCCGGCGTGCGGCCGAAACGCCGCGCCGATGGCGGTGACGCGGACTTCGTGGTCGCCGAGCGCCCCCGGGGCCTCCTTCATCTCCTCGGCATCGAGTCCCCGGGGCTTACGGCAAGCCTTGCCCTCGCCGAGGAAATCCAGCGCCGGGCGCGCGCGCTCGGCTGAAGCTTGCATGCGCGCCAGGGTCCTGGCACGACGGAACGTCGCGAG
>JBCCAW010000411.1:0-5446 GCA_039814655.1 Myxococcota bacterium
GATCAGCGCGCTCCCGGCGCCTGCGCCCCCGGGTCCGGTCCCGCCGCCGCCACCGCCGCCGCCGCAGGCGCTCTCGAAGAAGTCGCTCAAGCAGGCGAGGCCGGCGGTTCCGCGGGGCGCGCCGCCGCCGGGCACGCCGCCCGGGGCGCGTCCCTCCGTCGCGTGCCCCCCTCCGGCGGCCGGCGGCGCGTCGCCGTCGGCGCCCTCCCCCGCGGCGTGGCCCGCGTCGCCCGCGGCGCCACCGCCGGCCCCCCCGGCGCCGTCCGCGGAGCGGAGCTGGAGCGTGCCGGCAAACGTCACGTCACCCATGATCGCCAGTCGCACGGGTGGGCCCACGGCCCCGAGCAGCACGGCCTCCTCCCCGACCGCGAGGCTCGCCGCGATGACCGTGGACTGGGTCAGTCGAGCGGGATCGGGGCTCGTGAGCTCGATGGTGTCGAGGGCAACCACGGCCAGCGTCCCCCGGTAGTCGGTCGTATCGCTCAGGATGGCGACCTCCGAGCGCACGTTGTCGATGGGGTTAGGGATGAACACGCCCTGGTTCGCCGTCGCGTCGGTGATGGCGAGGATGAGCGCGCAATAGCTCCCGGCACACTCGGCGCGTTCGATGACCAGCGGCGCCCCGGCCACGGCCTGCACCGTCGCGCCCCGGAGGTCTTCGCCGGGCAGCGCTTCGAGCACGTTCACGAGGCGCTGGCCCTCGAAGGCGATGCGCTGCTGAAAGCTCGCGCTCGAGCGCACGCGCATCACGCCGTCGTCGGGCGAGCCCTCGTCCCGCGGGGCGTCCGGCATGGCCAGGTCCGTGGGCATGCCCGCGTCCGGCGTCGTGTCCGGCGTCGCGTCCGAGGGGCATCCCCCGATGAGCGCGACCACCAAGAGCGATCGCGGGGTCCAACGCAGGCGCAGCGGCGGGCGTCGGTTCAGGCGGCGTCGGTTCAGGCGGCGTCGAGGCAGGCGGCGTCGAGGCATCGGTATTCCAGTCGCGGGGGGCTCGCGCGCGAGCCCATCGCTCGCCCGGGACAACTACTCTTCGCTGGGCGCGGCAGGGTTCTCCCCAGGGCGGAACTCGATGAAGAGCCCGTCGTAGCGGGGCCCTTCGTCGTCCGGAGACGCCGCAAACACGACGACCTGCACGTCCCCGGCCTGCAGCCCCTGGAGCGCGAGGGGCAACACCATGGAGCCCGAGCTGAGGTCCACGCCTTCGTCGCCGCTTCCGGTGACGCTTTCGTCGAGGTCCTCGCCGGTGGCGCTCCCGCCAGGGATCGCGCCCGCGCCCTCGTCCGGCTGGTTGGGCGCGCGCACCGTGGGCGGATCGACGGGCTCGGCCACCACGTCGATGGTCGCCGCGGCGGGGACGAGCGAGCGCACGAGGGGCACGATGCGTGCGAGGGCCCACTCGGTCACCTCCGAGCGCTGCACCGCGTCTTCGTCCAGGACCGGCTCGCGGTTCTCGAGCTCGTACCACCGCGAGAAGCCGAAGCTGGGCATGAGCATCTCGGCCCGGGTCAGGCGCCCTTCCGTGAGCCGGAGGCGAAGCAAAAGGCGCAGCGTGCGATCCAGCCGGCTCCGACCGGGCACGGGAACGACGTAGTCGAGCTGATAGAACTTGATGCACTCGGCGGGACCGCAGCGGGGCCGGGGAGGCGACGCGAATGCCTCGTCGAAGTCTTCGTTTTGTGCGGCCACTTCGCTCAGCGGCAGGTTCCAGGCCTCGACGCCGAGGAGGATTCGCGTCCAGTAGGACACGGCCCGGGAGCCCCAAAGGCGTCGCGCCTCGGCCGCCTCGGCGGCGCGACTGGCCAGCACCCCGCGTCGCGTCCGGTCTTCGCTCGAGCGGCTGTCGGCGACCGACGAGAGCGCCGAGAGACGCGTGCGAGCCTGGCTCGCGTAGGCCCCCTCCGGGTAGGCCTGCAGGTAGAAACGGAGGTCCTCCGCGTCGCCCGCGCCTTCGAAGAGCGGCCGCTCGGCGGCGTCGCGCTCGGCGCTCAGCTCCTCGAACCAGCGCCCGTCCGGGTGCGCCTCCACGTAGCTTCGCGTCGCGAGCACGCGCGCCTGCTCGTCCTCCGCCAGCACCACCGTGCGGTACGCGCGGTAGTCGGCCTTCGAGGCGAAGGACGCGCACGCTCCGGAGAGGCACACGGCCGCGAGAAGCGCGACCTTCAGGGACATACGTCGCACTCCGAAATGTCCTCGAGCTCGGCGTCGACGTTCTCCGCGAGCCGGAGCGCTTCGATGCAGTTGTCGAGCTCCCGTGCCGTGGGCTCGGGGAAGCAGTCGCCGGGCCATGCGTCGACGTTGGAGCAGAAGTTGGCGCGCTCGTCCACGCAGGCCTGGAGGCCCGGGTAGCCCTCCGGCGGCGGGTTTTGGAAGGAGAGGCGCTGGCAGTTGAAGCGCCCCTGCTCTTCGCAGAACGTGCCGGGGTCGACGCGGACGGTTTCGTCGCCGGCGCAGCCGCCGGTGTCGCCGGGCGCTGGGCCCAGGAGGAGCAGCGCGAGGGGCGTGAGCAGGACCAGTCGTCTCACGGGAGCACCTCGAAGTCGTAGATCAGCCCGAGCTCGAAGGCGAGCATCGGGTGCACGCTCGCGCTGCCGCTCCGGTCCTGGGCCCCAACGTAGGTCGCCGCGGTCACCCCGGCGTAGGCGCCGAGGCCAGCCAGGAACATGTAGGCCACGTCCGCGCCGATTTCGAAGCCCGGAGACACGTGGCTCTGCCCGGCGTCGATGGCCACCGCCACGGCGGCGTGGCCGTAGAGCACGAGGTCGGGCACCGGGTCGTCCGTGAACTGCACTCGGAGCAGGTACCCGGGCGCGAGCACGAGCTGCTCCCCGCCGCCCACGCCGTTGAAGAAGGACCCGTCGTCGTCCGTGTTGAGCGTGACGCCCAGGGAGGCGCCGTGGCGGATGCGCAGGCTCCGGCTCGGGAAGATCACGCCCCCGCGGAGCTCAAGGTAGCCCGGGGCGAGCGTCTCCTGGCTGAACTCCTCCTCCACGCGGAGGCGCACGGCGAGGCCGGCGCCAAGGCTGGCGAGCACGCGGAGCGGCTGACGAGGTGCTTCCGGGCCCGCGTCGTCGTCCTCCTCGTCGTCGCGACCAAAGAGCTCGGGGTCGAGGCCCGGCGGGAGCTCGTCCTCGAGGGCGCGCTCGGCTTCCGCCGCCGCTTCCGCCTCGGCCTCGCGGTCGCGCTGCTCTTCGAGGAAGGGGTTCACCTCGTCCTCGGCGTCTGGCGCGTCGCCTGCTTCATCTGCGGCGTCGGCCGGCGGCGAGGCCGAGCGGGGCGCGCCTTCATCCACCTCGACGGCGGCTTCGGGCCCGTCGGCGTCCGGGGGCGCGTCTTGCGCGCGAAGAGGCGAGCTGACCAGCAGCATCGCCGCGATGAGAAGCACGGGTCGCACGAGCCGCTGAAACCTAGATGGGCCGGCTCGAAATTGCGACCCGTATCCATGACCGGCCTCTCGGAGCGGACCGGGGCGCGCCCGGGACATCGGCCCGGGGGGGTGATAGGCCGTCCGCGATGCGTTTCATGGCCGGATTCTTGGTGGCGTCCCTGCTGTGGGGCGGCGTCCTCTTCGCGGTGTCGCGGGGGCCCCTGGTGCTGCCCGGCCACGGAGAGGACGAGCTCGTCGAGGCGCCGCCGCCGGTCGCCGAGGAGGCCGTGGAGGCGCCTCGTCCGACCAAGCGTCGCCGGCGCCGGCGACGACGGCCGCCGGGCCGGAGGACCGGCGAGGACCACCAGGCCACGCCGACCGGCGAAGCGACCGTGGGCGACGACCTCGGCGAGGACGAGCCCCGGGAGATCGCCGCGGGCGAGCAGGGCGGCGAGGAGCAGCTGCCCGGCCGCGCCATCGACTCGGCCTTCGACGGCGCCATGGGCCGCATCCGGCGCTGCCTCGTGCTCATTCCCGGCGACGCCGAGGTCCGCGGCCGGGTCACTTTCGGGCTCCGCATCGCGGGGAGCGGGCGCGTGACCCGCGCGTCCTTGAGCGGGCCGGCGGCGGTCACGCAGACCGACGCCGGCAATTGCCTGCGGCAGGTGGCCCGGGGCCTCTCCTTCCCGTCCTTCGACGGCCCCGAAATGCTCGTGCGCTATCCGCTCACGCTCGAGTGAGATCCGGCGCCGGGCGTGCTTAGCGGCCGGTGTTTCTCAGCGGCCGGTGTAGCGCGGCAGTCGCTTCTGTCTGAAGGCCGCCAACGCCTCGAGGCGGTCTTGCGTCTCGAGGGTCCGTTCGTAGCAGGTGCGCTCCACGCTCAGCCCCGCGTCGAGGGGCAAGGTGGTGGCCGCGTCGATGGCCTCGAGGGCCGCGGCGACGGCCACGGGCGCGGCGTCGACAAGCGGCTCGGCCAGCGCGAGCGCCGTCGTGAGCGCGCTCTCCCCGTCGCCGCCCACGCGGTTCAGGATGCCGAGAGCGAGCGCCTCCTCGGCGCTCATGCGCCGCGCCAGGAGGATGAGCTCCTTTGCCCGCGCCGGCCCGACGAGCTGCGTGAGCCGCTGCGTTCCGCCAGCGCCGGGGATGATGGCGAGGGCAACCTCCGTGAGGCCCAGCGTGACCCCGGAGCGCGCCACGCGCAGGTCGCACGCGAGCGCCAGCTCGAGTCCGCCCCCGAAGGCAACGCCGTTGAGCGCGGCTACGACGGGCTTCGGGCAGACGTCGATGGCGCCGAAGGCCGCGCGGTACAGGGAGAGGAAGTCGCGCACGTCCTCCTCGCTCATGCCCCGGCGCTCCTTGAGGTCGGCGCCGGCGCAGAAGGCGCGGTCGCCGGTCCCCGTGAGCACGACGGCCCGGAGCGAGTCGTCGGCGCCGGCCTCCCGGGCGAGCCGGCCGAGCTCGCGCACGGCGGGCCGGGAGAGCGCGTTGCGCACCGCGGGCCGGTCGAGGACCCAGAGCGCGAGCGCGCCGCGCCGGTAGTTGCGCACGCCGTGGCGCTCGCCGGCCTCCACGAAGCCCGCGCTCTCCGCCTCCTGCAGCACCTCGTCGCTCATGGTCGCTCCTCGCCCGCGGGCTCCGATGAGGGCCCGCCCGTCGCGCGCCTTCGGAGCGCACGATAGTCGCTGAGCCGGCGCTGGTAACGGGCCCGCTCGTCCTCCGTGGCGGCCACGCGCGCCGCCTGCGCGAAGGCGGCTTCGGCGTCGGCCCGTCGGCCGAGCTCGTGGAGCAGTAGCCCGCGCGCCACGTGGACCGCGGCGAGCGCCGGCGCGTCCCGGGCGAGCGCCGTGTAGACCGCGAGCGCCTCCTCGTGCCGACCCGCGTTGACGAGGAGCGCCGCCAGGCCGAGGCGGAGGCCGCGGTGCGATGGATGCCGAAGGAGCGCGGCGCGGAAGGTCCGCTCGGCTTCCGCCAGGTCGCCGGCGCCGTGATGCGCGAGCGCGAGGGCCCGCCAGGTCTCCGCGTGCTCCGGGGCGAGGGCCACGGCCCGAGCGAGGGCCGCGCTGGCCTCCGCCGGGCGTCCCC
>JBCCAW010000659.1:0-3139 GCA_039814655.1 Myxococcota bacterium
CCAAAGATGGTGAGTTCGTTCACATCAGCACATTCATGCTCAAAAAAGAACCGTATGCGCTGGATATTATATTTCTGAGTACAGTATTCTGCCGATGCCGGCGGGGTCGTCCTGGATGAGCTCCGCCGTGCACGAGGCGCCGACGAGCACCAGCTCGGGCTTGAAGCGCTCGTAGGCCTCGCGCGCCGACGCCTGGAAGAGCTCGGCCGTGTCTTCGCCGAGGTCCCGGGCCTGGAAGGTCGTGTAGGTGACCGGCGGCCGCTCCTTGCGCCGCTCGATCATGGTGAAGAGCAGGTCCGCGTAGGTGTCACCCTGCGGCGCGTGCAGCACGAAGTGAACGCCCTTCATGGCCGTGGCGACGCGCATGGCGCCGACGTGCGGCGGGCCTTCGTAGGTCCAGACCGAGAGCTGCATCAGAGCCGCAGCCTTCCTCGGCGCACGAGGGGCCGCGCGAAGAGCTCCGCGAGGTCGCCGGCCTGCTCGTAGCCGTGCACGGGGGTGAAGACGAGCTCGATGGACCACTTGGTGGTCATGCCCTTGGCTTCGAGCGGGTTGGCGAGGCCGAGGCCGCACACGACGATGTCCGGCGCGGCCTTCTCGCAGCGGTCGAGCTGCCGCTCCACGTCCTGGCCTTCGCTGAGCGCGGTGCCCCGGGGCAGCATCGCGAGCTCTTCGGCCATGTGCTCCCGGTGCAGATAGGGCGTGCCGACCTCGACGAGCTCGCAGCCGACCTCCCGGGAGAGGAAGCGCGCGATGGGCACCTCGAGCTGCGAGTCCGGGAAAAAGAAGACGCGCTTGCCTTCGAGGCGCTCGCGCATGCGGCCGAGGGCGACCTTGGCCCGGCGTTCGGCCGGCGCGACGTGTTCGGCGAGCGCGGCGTCGGGCACACCAAAGGCCTTGGCGGCGGCGCCGAGCCAGCCGCGCGTGCCCTCGATGCCCAGAGGAAAGGGCGCCGCGAGGCGCGTGAGCCCGAGGTCCTCGAGCGTGGCCGCGGTCTCCGAAAGGAAGGGCTGCGCCAGGAGGAACTTGGTGCGCGGGCCGATGGGCGGGAGCGCCTGGGCGCGCCGGGGCGGGAAGAAGCGGGCGGGGATGCCGAGCGCGTCGAAGCTTCGCTGGAACTGGTCTTCGACCACGTCCGGCAAGGCGCCGACGACGAGCAGCTCGTCCCGCTCCTGCGTGGCGACGGGCAGCTCACGCGCGAGCGCCGAGAGGCAGGTGTCTTCGCCCTGGGTGAAGGTCGTCTCGATGCCGCTGCCCGAGTAGGCCAGCACGCGCACGGCGTCGTGGCGCCCGTCGAGGCGCGCGGCGGCGCGGGTCAGGTCGAGCTTGATGACCTCCGAGGGGCAGGACCCGACGAGGAAGAGCATCTTGATGTCCGGGCGACGGGCGAGGAGCCGCGCGACGACGCGGTCGATCTCCTCGTTGGCGTCGGCGAGGCCCGCGAGGTCCTTCTCTTCGAGGATGGCCGTCGCGAAGCGCGGCTCGCCGAAGATCATCACGCCGGCCGCCGACTGGAGCAGGTGCGCGCAGGTGCGTGAGCCCACCACCAGGAAGAAGGCGTCCTGGATCTTGCGGTGCAGCCAGACGATGCCCGTGAGGCCGCAGAAGACCTCGCGCTGTCCGCGCTCCTTGAGCACCCGAAGCCCCTTGGTGGGCTCCGCCGTCGCTCCCATCATGCGGCACCTCCGGCAGCAGTGACGCCCGTGGGGGCGCTCTCTTTGGACCGCGCTTCGTCGAGGCGCGCGGCGCGCAGCTTCAGGAGGAACTGCACGGCGTTGACGACGTAGGCGGCGTAGGCCGCGAGCGCGAGAAGCAGCTGCCCGCGCACGCCGAGGGCTCCGGTGAAGAGCGCCCAGAGGTACGCCGCGTGGAGCGCCAGCACGAGCATGCTGAAGACGTCTTCCCAGAAGAAGGGCTTGGCGAAGAGGTAGACGCCGAAGACGCGCTTCTCCCAGATCATGCCCGTGACCATGATCGTGTAGAGGAGCGCCGTTTTGATGACGACGCTGATCGCGGCGGCCTCGGCCCCGGCGCCGGTCATCAGCGTGCGGATGACGAGCACCAGACTGACGGCGAAGGCCACGAACTGGAGTGGCGCGAGGACCCCCTGAACGAGGGTCCAGGGCGTCGCGTCGCGCCGAAGCCGCTGCTCCGGGGTGTAGAGCGGCTCCGGCCGCCGGGGCGGAGAGGTCATCGCGGTTAGCGTGAGCCCTGGTCCCGGGGTGTGTCAAGCTAAGTTGACGTCAATCTAGCTTTACGGACGTCCCGACCCGTGTTACCTCGCAAACTCCGATGGAGAGCCCGACCCAACCCCCCTTTGCGGGCATGAATGGATCGGTACGCACCGATCGCGCGCAAGCGCCGGGTACGCGGCGCTTTCCGAAGCCCAGCGCCGTGCTGGAGCTGCTCAAGCCCATCACCTGGTTCGCGCCCATGTGGGCGCTGGGCTGCGGCGTGATCTCCACGGGTCTCCCGGTGCTCGAGCGCTGGCCCTGGGTGCTCGGATCGGTCCTTCTGGCGGGGCCGCTGGTCTGTGGCACGAGCCAGGCGGCTAACGATTGGTACGACCGGCACGTCGACGCCATCAACGAGCCAGACCGGCCGATCCCATCGGGGCGCATCCCGGGCCGCTGGGGCCTCTATATCGCGCTGACGTGGACGGGGCTTTCCTTGGCGGTGGCCGCGGCGCTCGGCGTGTGGGTGTTTTTGGCCTCGATTCTCGGGCTGGCGCTCGCCTGGGCCTACAGCGCGCCGCCGCTGCGGCTGAAGCTCAACGGCTGGTACGGAAACACCGCCGTGGGCCTTTGTTATGAGGGGCTGCCCTGGTTCACGGGGGCGGCGGCCTTGGCGCAGGCGCTCCCGGACGGACGCATCACGGCCTTCGCGCTGCTCTACAGCGCCGGGGCCTTCGGCATCATGGTCCTGAACGACTTCAAGGCCGTCGAGGGCGACGTGAAGCTCGGCGTGCGGACCTTGCCGGTGCAGCTCGGCGTGCGCCGGGCGGCGCTCTTGGCCTGCGTCGTGATGCTGGCGCCGCAGCTCGCGGTCATCGGCATTCACCTGGCGAACGGCTGGACCTGGGCCGCCGCTACCGTGGGCGGCCTGGTGCTCGCGCAGCTCGCCATGATGCCGAGCCTCG
>JBCCAW010000126.1:0-12174 GCA_039814655.1 Myxococcota bacterium
GAGCCGATTGCGCGCTGGTTCATTGCCGAAGGGTTCAAAGTAACCGGCGTCGATTTTGTCGAACCCATGCTGGATATGGCCCGCGCCCGTTGGCCCGACGGCGATTGGCGACATGTGGATATGCGCGCGCTTGATCTGGGTCCACACCATGACCGGGCGCGGCGGTCCCGGGGCGCGCGCTGAGAACACGTTGAGGAAGAGGCAATCCTCGACGCCGATGAAGTCGCCGGCGCGACTGCGCTGAGGGCAGGCCGGCGGGGGCTCGTCCCCGGCGATCGGTGTCGACGACCGGGTCACCGGGGCCGGTGGCGCGAAGCGGCGCGCGCCCACGGGCGGCGCCGCGTAGGGGATGGCCCAGTGAACGGCGACGTCCTCCTCGAGCGCCCCGAGCACCACGCCGGACTCCGTGGAGACCGCGCCCTCCGGGAGCGCGGCATCTCGCCCGACGTCCAAATCCTCCATCGCGAGGTCCGCCGTGGCCTGGTCCGTTGGCCCCGCGTCCACGGGCTCTTGGGAGCTCGCGCAGGAGGACGCAGTGAAGAAAGCGAGGACCAGCGCTCCGAAGGAAAGACGAGAGGGCATCGAGCCTTCAGCCTCAACGGCAGGTCTGAAGTAGAGCTGACGCCGCTCAGCGGCCGATCTCGACGCCGCTCGGGGCGGGAGGCGCACGTACGGCCCCGGCGTTCGAGATGTCGACGCCGCTAGGCGTTGGCGGCGCGCGGAGGGCGCCGGCGTTCGAAATGTCCACGCCGCTCGGGGCCGGGGGAGCCTGAACGCGGCCCGCGTTGCCGATGCCCACGATGGCGCCGCTTCCGGAGTTCGGCGGCGGCGGCGGCACCTCGACGTCCGTGGCCTCGCCGGCCGTGCCGCGCACGTCCACGCTCGCCCTCATGGCCCCCGCGGGAACCGGCCCGAAGCGATGGTTGGCGATGCGCGCCTCGAGGCAGCGCCGCGTCTCTTCCGGGATGGAACCGCTTACCTGGCTCCGGGACACCACGCCGTTGGCCGTCACATAGGCGAAGAGCCCGAGGCTCAGGTCCCGGGCTTCACCGAGTGAACCGCAGCTCGACGGGTTGCCGAGCGCTGCCCGGAGCATGGCCTCCGTGTCCGGGCCCTCCGGCGCGGGTTCCTCTTGCGCGGGCTCCCCCAGGCGTTCCGTGTAGGTATAGGGCTGGGCCGGGCGGCCCGGCGTCGTCACCGGCTCGAGCCGACGAAAGCGCGCCCCGGGCCGCTCGCTCTTCGCCGGTTCCGCGCGCACTGCCGCGGCCCCGGCGCCAGGCGCGACGGGGCGCGAAGGCGGCGCGCCACCGCTCGAGAAATCGCAGGCCAGCGCCAGCGGCGCGAGCACGCTCCCGAGCGCCACCGCGCCCCATCCTAGCCTTCGAAAGCACGCGATCATGAGCCGGACGTCGATGCGCGTCAGGGCAGGACCAGCCGGAAGCCGGGGTTGGTCGCCGTGGGCACGATGGGGTCGACGCGAAGCGCCGGGCCTCGGTCCGTGAAGAGGAGCCCGAACACGGACACGCCGTCGTCGGTGATGAACCAGCGATGGGCCCGCCGCTGGGCGACCGGCGCGAGGAACACGAGCTCTGCGTTCGCGTCGTCGGAGAGGTCCACGCCGATGCCGCCTTCGTTCGCAGCGAGCGTCGTGCCCGTGTTCTCTCCCAAGGTCTCCTCGCCGAACATCACCTCGACGTCCGCCACGCCGCCGTCGAAGACGAGCTGCTGGGCCTCGCGCGGGGAGCTCCCGGACAGGACGAAGACGCGGTTCACACCCACCGTCGCCGGCGCGAGCTCCGAGCCATGAACGACGCGGTCCTGGAACCCGTCGCTCCTGAAGTCGTAGATGTCCTGCGCGGAGAAGACCTGCGTTGCGACCCCGGAGCCGATGGCCGCAGCGGTGAAGAAGGTGTTCTCGTCGATGGTCTGGCCGCTCACCGAGAGGAGCGGGGTTGCCGTCGGCGGGTCGTCGCCGGCGCGCACGTCGAAGGTGTACGTGGTGGCGAAGAGCGGCGCGTATTCCGTCCCCTGACCGAAGACCACATCGTCGAAGACCAGCAAACCGCCCACGTAGAGGTCCAGGGCCCCGAGCCCCGGGGAGAGGTGCGCGACGCGAAGGTAGCCCTCCGGGTCCTCGGGCAGGATGCGCTCCACGCTCCCGTCGAGGTCCAAGCGGGCGAGGAAGGGCGGCATGGCTCCGCCGTCCACGAGCGCGACTTCGACGCTCTCGTCGTCGGCGAGGCCGCCGAGCTCGTAGACGAGATCACTGAAGCCGTCCGCATCCGCGTCCACGGCGAGGCGGACCTGACCGATGGCGAGCTCGACGGAGGTGGTTGCGCCCAGAGATGCGTCATCCAGGACCGCGACGGGGTCCGCCGGGGCCACGACGTCGAGGAGATCGAGGGTGCCGCTCACGGCTCCGTTGAGCTGGCTCGCGCGCACGCGCACCGCTTCTTCCGTCGTCGGAGAGAGGTCCGTGGTGTAGCCCACGACTGTCAGGCTCGGCGTCGCGCCGCCGGAGCCGCCGATGAGCACCGTGGAGAGGCTCCCCTCCGTGGCGTCCACGGTGAAGCGGCCGAAGGCGTCGAAGGAGCTCGTGTCCGGCGGCGCCACGGCGACGTCGTAGGTACCGAGCTCGAAGGCCAGGAAGGGCGTCGCCTCGTCGAAAAGGAAATCCTCGCGGAAGGGGTCGATGGCGTCGTCGATGTAGACGTCGACGGGCCCGCCGTCCGGCGAGAGGTGCGCGAAGCGGATGAAGGCCCGGGGCCCTCGCGGGTCCACGCGCACCGCACGACCGTCGCTGACCTGCGCGAGCAGGAAGGGCAGGTCGCCGCCCTCGTCGAGCACGTAGAGGTTGACGTTCTGGTTGTCGAAGAGCGCCGGCATCTCGTACACGGCGTCGCTCTCCCCGTCCCCGTCCGCGTCGATGCCAAAGACGCGGCTGCCGGCGAAGAAGCCGCCGTAGTCGGTGACGCCGTCGTCCGGGTCTTCGAGACCGGCGGCGTACTCGACGTCCTCGAAGAGCAAGCGCTCGTCGAAGGGGTTGTCCGCGTCGAGCAGGTCCACGGTGCCGAAGCTCGTCGCCGCATGAATCACGCGCATGCGGAAGGCGTCGCCGGTCACGTTCCGGAAGTCATCTTCGCGCTCGATGAGGGAGAGCGTGGAGGGCGCGGCCGTGGCTTCGCCGATGACGGCCAGGGTCCCGTAGGTGGTGTCGCCCATGCCGACGCCGTATTCCGTAGGGCCGGCGCTAAGCACGGCGGCGCCGACGCCCGCGCCCGCTGGGGCGATGGAGAGGGTCCGGTCGCCGAACTCCGCCTGGAGGAAGGCCGAGATGTCGCCATACTCCAGGCCTTCCGCGAGGGGCTCGGTACGGTTGTCGACGAAGACGTCCACGGGCCCTGCGTCCGGCGAGGCGTGCACGACCCGTACGTAGCCGGCGGGCGGGCGCTCATCGATGCGCGTAGCGTCACCCTCAAGGCCCGCGCGCAGCAGGAAGGCTGGCGTGCGCGCGAACATGCCCTCGCCGATGGTGTCGTCCGAGCCGATGAAGAAGGTGAGGTTGTCGCCCTCCTCGAGCGGTGGAATATTGAAGATGCCCGTGGCGAAGCCGCCGGTGTTGGGGTTGAAGGCGAGCGTCGAGATGCCCACGGGCACCTCGAGCACGTCACCGATTCCCGTGCGCTCGAGAATCTCGGCGTTGAGGTAGCGGATGTCCTCGACGAGGTTCGTCTGGTCGAAGGGGCCACGCCAATCACGGATGTCGAGAATCCCGTCCTGGCCGGCGCCCAGGAAGGTGCCGGTGCGCGAGCCCCCGTGAATGAAGCGAATGCGCGCCGTGCCCGCCGCGGGCGTGCCCTCGTCGTCGCGAACCTCGAAGGCCGCGAGCTCCCGGAGGCCGTCCTCGCCCACCTCGCCCACGAGGGCGACGCTGTTGCGTGTGTCCGGCAGCAAGTCGACGTCACGGACGCGGAGCACTTCGTTCGTGGTCCCCGCCTCCACGGCGACGAAGCTCGGGTCGCCCGCCGGCACGGTCAGGTAGGCGGGCGCCTCGCCGTTGTCGATGCCCGCGAGCAGCGGCGTGTCCGCCAGGTTGCCTTCGGCGTCGAGGGCGTAGATGTCGAGGGCCTCGGCGTTCCGGATCAGGTGGACGAAACGAACCTCGGCGAACTCCATGGGGCCCATGTCCGTGTCCATGTCCACGGGAATGTCCGTGGACATCTCCATGGGCATGATGTCCATGTCCATGCCGACGGGCATGTCCATGGTCCCGGTGTCGCCGCCCGCCATGTCCGCGGGGCTCGCCGCGTCGTCGCCGCACGCGCCGAGCGCGCAGGCAAGCACGAGGGTCCACGTAGTCTTCTTCGCCATTTCCAAGCTCCTCGGGCGCGAAGCCCGCTGCATGCATCCTCAACCAAGGGTCGCGCGCCCGCAACGGGGGCGTGACCGTGACGCGCCAGAAGCGTGCGTTATCCGCTCCGTCCCGGCCGTCGCCTGGCGCGCGCAGAGCAACGCAAGCGCCGAAAGCGCTACGCTCGCTCCGTGACACGCGCCGCACGCCCGGCCCGCTCGGCCTGGAAGGGACCGCTCCCCGCGCTCGGAGGCCTCGTCCTGGTCGCCGTGCTCGCGACCTGCTGCGTGCGCCACGGCACGCGCACCATGGACGAGGGCAGGGGCAGGAGCGGCGGCTCCGAAGACCGGCGGGCCGAAGGGCCGCCCTCCGGGAGCCGCCCATCGCTCCGCCCGGCCGGCATAGGGACCAACGTCACCGGCATCAGTGACTGGACGACCCAGGACCCATTCCTCGATGTCTTCAAGCGCTCCCGGCGCTTCGTGTCCGGGACTGGAGACACCTGGACGGACGGCCGGGAGCTCGCCCTGAACCAGCGCCACGAGCTCCAGCGGTTGGAGCCGGGGCAGGTCGCGCGCACGGTTCTGCTCACGGACCACGGGCGCTACCCGGGCGGCCAATACGTCCTGACCTACCGCGGCGAGGCGGAGTTCCACTTCGATCGCCCCGTGGTCTCCCGGCAGCCAGGGCGCATCGTGCTCGACGTTCCGGCACCGGAGCGGCCCGAGGACGAGACCGCCCTGCTGATGAACATCCTTGCGGTGAACCCGGACGATCCGATCCGGGACATGCACGTGTATCCCCCCTTGGCCTTTTGTGCCGACGATCGGCTACGGCCCTGCGAAGACGACGACGACTGCGCGGCGGGAGGGTGCACGAGCTTCGAGGAGGCCAGCCGCGCCGGCGAGCTCTTTCGTCCGCGCTTCATCGCCGACCTCGCGCCCTACGGGATGTTGCGCTTCATGGATTGGGGACAGACCAACAACTCGACGGTGCGGGAGTGGGACGAGCGCGCGAAGCTGGACGACGCGAGCTATGCCCACGCCGGTGTCCCCCTCGAGCGCATGATCGAGCTCGCGAACCGGAGCGGTGCGCAGCCCTGGTTCTGCATCCCGCACTTGGCGTCGGACGACTACGTACAGCGCTTCGCGGAGCTCGTCGAAGCGGAGCTCGACCCGGCGCTCCCGGTCTGGATCGAGTACTCGAACGAGGTCTGGAACGGCATCTTCCATCAGGCGCGCGACCTCGAAGAGCGAGGCGAGACCCTGGGTCTGGGCGAGGGCATGGAAGCGCGCCTCCGCTACCAGGGCGCGCGGAGCGCCGAGATCTTCGAGCTCGTCGATGCGGTGCTCGGAACGGATCGGGTGGTGCGGGTCCTCGCGACGCAGGCGGACTGGCCGGAGCTCGCCAGCTGGGTCATCGAAGGGGCCGAAGGACGCGCCGACGCGCTCGCCGTTGCCCCGTACGTGGGCCTCATGCCCGGGCCCGACGAAGCGCGACGTGTCGTCGCCGGCGGGCTCGCCGAGCTCGAGCGGCGCAGCCGTGAGGAGGTACTCGCGGAAATGGCGCGCGGCATGAGGGAGCACGCGGCCATCGCCCGCCGCCACGGCCTGGATCTGGTGGCCTACGAGGGGGGCCAGCACTTCCTTGGCGCGGACGAAGCCGTCCACGACGGGGCGCTCAACGCGCTCTTCGACCGCTTCAACCGAGCTCCGGCCATGGGCCGCCTCTACACGGCCATGCTCGAGCAGTGGGTCTCCGCCGGCGGCGGATGGTTCAACCACTTCGTCGATGTCTCGCGCTTTGGGCAGTGGGGCCGCTGGGGGGCGCGGGAGTTCGCCGGCCAGCCGCGGGTCGATGCCCCGAAGTACGACGCGCTGCTCCGCTTCCGTGACGCCCACCCGCGAGGCTGGTGAGCGCGCCCCTGTTCGCCGGGGTCCGACCACGGGCCCGCGCGCGTCAGCGCAGGATGCGAAGTCGCTTGGCGTTCTCGGCCTTGGGGGCCGCCTCGCCGCCGGACTTGGCGAAGTGAACCCGGGCGATGGCTTCGCTGAGCCCGTCGGCGATGGCCGCGAAGACCTCCCCGGCGGCGCTCTCCGGCGCGGCCTGGACGATGGGCGTGCCCTTGTCGCCCCAGGCGCGCACAGCGGCGTCCATGGGCACCTGGCCGAGAAGCGGGGCCTCCGCGAACTCGGCCACCTTGGCGCCACCGCCGCTGCCGAAGATCTCATGCTTCACGCCGGCCGAGTCGATGAAGTAGCTCATGTTCTCGACCACGCCGAGGATGGGCAGGTTGACCTTCCTGGCCATGGACACGCCCTTGTAGACGTCCTGGAGGGCGACCTCCTGCGGTGTCGTCACCATGACCACGCCGGTCACGCGCATGCGCTGGGCGATGGTGAGCGCGATGTCCCCGGTGCCCGGCGGCATGTCGAGCACCAGGTAGTCGAGGGCGCCCCAGGCCACGTCCTGCACGAACTGCTGGAGCGCGCCGTGCAACATGGGACCGCGCCAGATCACCGCCTGCTTCGGGTCCTCCAGCAGAAAACCGATGCTCATGAGCTTCAGCCCAAAGCGCTGATGCGGCTCGATGGTCTTGCCGTCCTTCGAGTAAGGCGTGCCCTCGATGCCGAGCATGGTGGGGATCGAAGGGCCGTAGAGGTCCGCGTCCAGGAGCCCGACGCGCGTACCCATGCGCCGCAGCGCGAGGGCGAGGTTCGCGGCGACGGTGCTCTTTCCCACGCCGCCTTTGCCGCTCATCACGAGGATGACGTTCCGGACCTCCGGCAGCGGGTCGCCGCTGATGGTCTCCCGCGTAGGCACGCGGATCTTCCAGTCGACCTCGATGATCTCGACGCCAAGGGGCGTGACCGCGGCGTCGATGGCCTTCGCGATCTTCGCCTGGATGGCCTGCGAGGGCGACGAGAGGGCGATGGTGCATCGCGCGCGTGTGCCCTCGACCGCGAGGTCCGAGAGGGTGTCCAGCTGGCCGAGGCTGCGCTCGAAGGTGGGGTCGACCACCGCCTCGAGCGCTTCCTTCACGGCCGAGAGCGTCGGAGCCGCCATGGCCGGGACTTGGCTCCCCGCCCCTCGGGCGTCAAGAAGCCGCGCGGCTCCTTCGCGTCACCGCGCTCAGTTCCCTGGGGCGAAGCGCGTGAGCGAGGAGCGCGCGGCGAGGATCTCCGCCACCGTGTAGGGCACGGGCTCCACCAGGTTCTGGCGCCAGAGCTCCATCTCGTTGGCGAAGAAGGGCGACGCCGCGTCCTCCGCGTTGCCGCCGGGGAAGGCGTTCAGGGCCCGGGGTCCCTCGTCCGTGAGCTCCACCACCAGCCGGTGCTGGGGCCCGGACCCGTAGGTGAAGTCGTCGAGCGCGAAGGCGCTGAAGCTCGCCGCGTCCACCACGCCACGATCGCCTTGGCGCGGGAACCCGTCCGGGAACTCCGGGTCCTGCCCCGAGGGTATCGAGATGCGGTCCATGCCCGTCGGGTCCGCGAAGAGCGGCTCCAAGGTCAGCCGATGCAGCCGGCCCCACTGCCAGGCGCTGGCGTCGGCGCCGAGGTTCTCGTCGAGCCAGCCGAGCGCGTCGGCGACGCCGCGGAGGATACGGTCCCCGCGGCTCTCGACGGCGTCGTCCGTGCAAATGTCATCCCAGAGCCGCTCGCCGCTCGCGAGCACGCTCGGGTCTGTGACGAGGTGGTGCATGGTGACCATGGCCCGGCCGTCGCGGTCGACGTTCCCGTCGCAGGCACCGTCCGCGTGCACGTCGAACTCGTCGTCGAAGGCGAGGCGCATCACCCGGCCAAAGGACACGTTGAAGATGGCCGCGGCGATGCTGTCGGCCACCTCGTCGGGGGTCTTGTCGCCCACGAGGCCATCGTCGGCGTCCCAGCCGCGGGCGCCCCAGGCTTCGAGGCGGCTCACCACGTCGGCCATGCGGCCCATGGTGGCCGGGCCCACGTCAGCGACGGCCGCGCTGAGGTCCGCGTGCGTGCCCGGCGTCGTGCTCTCCTCGACGGCGCGGGCGAGCTCCGCGGCCCACACGGGCCCGGCGAAGCGCCCGAGCGGCGACTGCGCGTCGTTCTGGAGCGCGCTCATCATCTCCGGTGTGATGCCGCCGGCGGCGGCGAGGCGCGCGAGCTCGTCCTGGATGCGCCCGAGCCGGTAGCCGTCGGCGAAGGCGCAGCCCAGGTAGTAGGGATCGTTGAGCGGGTTGCCGTCGTTCGTCGCGCCCGTCGCGTCGGCGTTGGCCGTGGCGATCCAGCCGCGCGCGTCGTTCACGGCGTGGGGAATGAAGGCCGGGTCGAGGCCATCGATGCTGCCGTCGTCGTTCGCGGACCACTCGTGGCTGCCGGAACCGTCGAGCACGAAGCAGGGGGCCACGCCGGTGTTGGTCGCCGGGTCGTAGCTGCGCGCCATGGGCGGCCGCTGGGGAACGGTGGCGAAGGACGTGTAGAAGGTCTCGCCGCCGCGGAGCCCGACCATGAGCGTCTGGTTGCCCACGCGGAAGCGCCGGTAGGCCTCGCGCGCCTCGTCGATGGTCGACGCCGTGTAGAGCGCGAGAAAGGCTCCGGCCTCGTTGGAGGGCTCGTCGCCGACCCAGCGGATGGACACGGCCTCGGTCTCCGTACGGCTGCCGGGGAGAATCGGGCCGTGGTGCGGGACGACCTCGATGATGAAGTCCTCGGCCACGTCCCCATCGGCGTTGCGAAGGGGCTCGACGATGCGCTCGATGGCCACCTGCTCTCCCTTGAAGAGCACCGTGTCCGGTGCCCCGGCCTCCCCCGGCGTGACCGTCTCGACGTAGAGGTCCGTCACGTCGTAGGAGCTCGTCGTGAGTCCCCAGGCGAGGTCGTCGTTCCAGCCAAGAATGTTCACCGGCGTTCCCACGATCATCTGCCCGGAGGCGTTGATGTCGCCGCCGGCGGCCTTCGTGTTCACGTGCGCCTGCCAGAAGAGCGGCGGCGCCGAGAGCGAGAGGTGCGGGTCGTTGGCCATGATGGCGTTCCCGCTCGCCGTGAGGCTGCCGCCGATGGCCCAGCTGTTCGAGCCGCGGAAGCCGTTGCCGAGCAGCTCGTGGTGCCGTTCGAGGCGGTCGAGGTCGGCGATGCCGCCGCGCATCACCTCCGCCGCGGGGAAGCGCATGTGGGGCTGGCTGCCCGGGGGACGAATGAAGGCCTCGGTCCCGCCGTCCTCGGGCGTGTTCGGGAAGCCGTCGAGGTTCGAGACGAAGCGCGCGGGGCGGAAGCTCGCGAGGTCGTGAAAGGCGCTCGAGAGCGCCGCGCGCCGCGGGTCCTCGTCGTCCGCCGGGAAGTACTCCAGCCAGCGCTGCAACGCGTCCGTGCGGCCGAGATCTCCGGTGCTCCGGGAGAGCGAGGCCACCTGGAAGCGCCCGATGGCGAGCGAGTCGATGGGCGTCCAATCGGTGAAGAGCGCCGGGTCGAGAAGGAAGTTGAACACCGGGCCCGGGATGCTCGCGGTCCCGGCCCGCAGCTCCGCAAGGTAGGCGTTGATGCCGGCGCTGAACGCCTCGAGCTGTTCCACCTCCTCCGGCGTGAGCGTGGCGAGAATGCGCTGCGCATTGCGTACGTGCCCGGCCAGCCGCGCCGAGCGGTCCGAATCGATCCAGAAGCTCGAGGGGAGGAACGCCGGCAGGATCTCGCCGAGCGTTCCGTTCACGCTCCCGCGCACGAGCGCCATCTGCGTGATGCGGTCCCGGGCCTGGAGGTAGCCCTGGGCCCGGAGCACGTCGACGAAGTTCTCCCCGTAGATGTGCCACATGCCCCGCTCGTCCTGGACCGCGCTGACCGGCGCCGTGAGCCCGGCGAGGGCGAGGTCCTCGTCGGCGTCCTGCGCCGCGATGCTGGGCTCGACGCCGCCGTCCGGGTCGCCGCCGTCCGGGTTGCCGACGTCCGGAAGCATGTCGGCCGGTCCGGCCCCGCCGTCGTCGTCGCCGCACGCGAGGGCGAGGCAAAGCAGGAGACCGAGGCTCCGAAGAACGTAGTGTGGAAGGCTCACGCCTGGATTGTTGCCACGAAGTTTCGGCCCCGGCCAGAGCCGGCGCAGTGCAACGACGCGCGGGCTCCCGCATAGAAGCGCCCATGAAGAGCTCCGAGACCGGCCGAAGGAGCTTCGTCGCCGTCTGCCTGGGCGTGCTCTTCTGCACGAGCGTGTGGTTCAGCGGCACCGCGGCCCAGCCGGCCCTCAGCGCCGCCTGGGGCCTCTCCGGAAGCGCCGTCGCGGCGCTCACCACGGTCGTGCAGCTCGGCTTCATCGCCGGGACGCTGCTCTTCGCGCTCACCAACCTGGCGGACCGATTCGACGCGCGGGACGTGCTCCTCGGCTCGGCCCTGCTCGCCACGGCGAGCACCGCCGCCTTCGCCCTGGCCGGAGGCCTCTCGGAGGCGCTAGTGCTGCGCGCCCTCACCGGCGTCGCCATGGCGGGCATCTACCCCGTGGGCATGAAGATCCTGGCTGGCTGGTCCCGGGAGGGGCTCGGCTGGCGCCTCGGCGTGATGGTCGGAGCGCTCACCCTCGGCACGGCGCTGCCATTTTTGCTGCGCGCCCTCGGCGCGCGCTTCGACTGGCGCGTGCCCGTGCTGGCGAGCAGCGCGCTGTGTCTCGTCGGCGGCCTGCTCGTACGCTTCGGCGCGACGCTCGGGCCCCACGGCGGCGGAAGGGCGCGCTTCGATCCGCGCATGCTCGTGAAGTGCTTCGCGCACCGGCCCTTCCGCCTCGCCGCGCTCGGCTATTTCGGCCACATGTGGGAGCTCTACGCCTTCTGGGCGTCCGTCGCGGGCTTCCTGGCCGCGTCCCTCGCCGGCGACGCCGCCTGGGCGGCACGGGTCCCGCTCCTGGCCTTCTTCGCCATCGCCGCCGGGGCCCTCGGCTGCGTCGTCGGGGGCCGCTGGAGCCAGCGCGTCGGGGAACGGCGCGTGGCCCTGACCTCGCTCCTCGCCAGCGGCCTGCTCGCGGCGCTCTCGGGGCTGGGCTTCGTGCTCCCGGCGCCGCTGCTCGTGCTCTACGTGCTCGTCTGGGGCTTCTTCGTGGTGATGGACTCGGCGCAGTTCTCCGCGCTGGCCGCGACGCACGCCCCGCCGGGCTACGTGGGCACTGCGCTCACGGTGCAGAACGGCCTGGGCTTCGCGCTGACCATCGGCTCCATTCAGCTCGTGGCCTGGCTGGCCGCGGCGGTGGGCTGGCGCTTCGCCTTCGTGGTCCTCGCCCTCGGCCCGGCGCTCGGCGCCTGGGCCACCGCGAAGCTGCCGCGCTAGCGCTTCTGGCAGGAAGTGCCTCCGAGCCGCACCGAACGCGCGTTTTCGCGTGAAGCCCGCTCGGATTCACTCCGAGAGCGAGGGTCCGTTCGGAAAGGACCCTGAGCAAAACGACCGGCCCCGAGCGAGCGCGCAGCGCGTGATCCAGGCCTAGCGCGGGCCCCTTCGCGCCTCTAGGCTCGGCCGCCGTGTCCACGGACGACGCCGAGGCCCCGCTGCGAGAGACGCCTCGGGCCACGCTCCGCATCGCGGCGCTCGTCTACCTGGTGAGCGCGCTCGTGTACGTGGCCGTGCTCGGCGACCGGCGCTTCGAGACGAGCCCGGACGACCATTTTTCGCATCTCGCCGCCGCGTGGCTCGAGGGGCGCCTGGACCTCGGGGGCCCGCCGCCGGGGCGCAACGATTGGGCCTGCTTCGACACGGAGACCTCCGGCGCCTGCCCGCCGGGCTTCGGCCATCGCGGGGAGCGCTACCGCTGGTACGTCTCCTTCCCGCCCTTTCCGGCGCTGGTCGCGCTACCGGCGGTGGCCATCGCCGGAAGCCCGGACGCGC
>JBCCAW010000811.1:0-1941 GCA_039814655.1 Myxococcota bacterium
ACCAAATGCCGATGACTGGCCAGGCTGCCATAAAGAAGTGCAGAGAACGACTGTTGGCATCTACACCTAAGAGTGCCCGCGGGCATCACGTTCTCGAAGGCCCGGACCTGCGCCGTGGGGTAGCACTCGCCGGACTCGCCGCAGCGGACGCGGGAGTGGCCCACGACCACGTCGAGGTCGCCGTCCCGGTCGAAGTCGGCGACGGCCACGCCGTGGCTCCGGAAGTGCTCGAAGAAGTCCGCCGTGGACAGCTCCGTGAACGCCAAGGGGCCCGACTGGTGATAGAGCCGGCCCCGGTTGCCGTCGTAGTCCGAGGCGCCGATGTAGACGTCGAGGCGCCCGTCGTTGTCGAAGTCGAAGAGCGCGTTCGTCATGTGGCCCTCGTCCCAGGTCGTCGACGCCGCGTGGTCGATGGCGAGGCCCAGGGCCGCGTCGCCGGGTCGCTCGAAGCGGAGCGTGCCCGCCTCGGAGGCGTTCACGAGCAGCTCGCTCCCGTCCGATCCGCTCCCGGCCCACCAATGGCGAATCTCGCCGGTGAAGAGGTCGAGGTCCCCGTCGTTGTCCACGTCCCCGGCCGCCGTCGCGGCGCTGTTGCCGCCGAGACGGAAGGCCTGCCGGTCCCGGTCGTGGGACCAACCGCCGCCGCAGCGAATGAGCGGGCGAATGGCGCCCGCGCAGCCCTCGGCCGTGGGGCTCTGCTGGCAGAAGCACGCCGCGAGCTGGTTGTCGGTCCAGGTGAAGTCGTCGTCGAAGGCGTAGCCGGAGGCCACGCCCTGGCTCGCGAAGGTCACGGTCCCGGAGGCGTCGCGCACGCCGCGCCAAAGGTGGTTGGGTGAGCGCCCGTAGCTGCCCACGAGCAGCTCGGGCGTGCCGTCGCCGTCGAGGTCCCGGGCGAGCGAGCTCCAGGCCCGGCTGTGCGCGAGGCCGGCGTTGAGGTCGTCGAAGCTCGACCAGGGCCGGGTCACGAGGCCCGCGTCGAAGACCAGGTCCCGCATGCCGCCGGCGCCATCGCCGAGATAGAACCGGTCCTGCACGTACACGGTGGTGTTGGCATCGGGGGAGTAGCTGTTCTGCGGCACCCAGAGGTCGAGGTTGCCGTCGCGGTCGACGTCCACGAAGGACGCGCCGCCCGGCGCCAGGAAGCGGCCCGGGGCGCCGAGGTCGCTCTCCGGGCCGAGGGCGAAGGGGCCGTCGCCCTGGTTGATCATCAGCTCGTTCGTCTCGCCTTCCGTGAGCGCAGCGTCCCAGGTGGGCACGCCGAGGAAGGCGTCGAGGTCCCCGTCGTTGTCGACGTCGCCGAAGGCGACCACGTCCATGGGCCGACCGCCCACGCCCGCGGCCCGGCGCTGGAGCAGCCCCGAGGCCTCGCTGACGTCCTCGAAGCCCGTGCCCTCGGTGTTGCGGAGCAGCCAGGTCTGCCGGGCCAACTCCGCCACGCGGTCGCCGGCGCCGAGGGCGTCGGGAGCGGGACCGCCGCGCCGCACCATGAGGTCCGGAAAGCCATCGCCGTCGACGTCCACGACGTTCAGGCGCACGCCCTCGGCGCCGCTCAGGCCCCAGGCATCCGTGGCTTCCCGAAAGGCGGACGTGCCCGGCGTGAAGCGCGTCCCCGCGGTGCAGACGGCCTCTGGGAGCGGCGGGAGGCAGAGGCCCGCCGTATCGCAGGCGCCGTCGCAGGGCGTGCCCGTGTCCGCGCAGAGGCAGGCGCCGCTCAGGGCGTCGCAGCTCGCGTTCGTACCGCAGGCGACGTCGAGGCAGAGGTCCACGACGGGCTCGTCGCCGCAGCCGAGGCCGAGGCACGCCAGCAGGCAGCACAGGAGCGCGAAGAGGGCAGGGGTCAGGCGCATGAGGCGCGACCATAACGCGTGTTCCGCCGCGCTGCCTCGCGGTCGCTCACGGAGCGAGGGAGCAGCGGAGCACGAAGGTCGGCGGGAGCGTGAG
>JBCCAW010000801.1:0-2008 GCA_039814655.1 Myxococcota bacterium
CTCCCATGGGCGGCTTCCTCTATTTCCTCCGCCCAGGCACGACGAAGCTCCCGCTCTTCGAGGGCGTGCCGCTCATCGGTGGGCTTCGGCGCTCGCTCCTCGACGTCGCGCTCTACGCCGCGCTGCTCGCCGCCGTCGTCCGGGCGCTCGTCGCGCCGGCGTTGACCTTCGAGCTGCTGCTCCCCGTGGTCGCGCTCGTGCCCGTGCTGGGCGTGCTCGACAAGACACTCTTCCTCGCCGCCCGGGCGGAGCACTACTGGGTCGTGAGCGTCGTGCTGGCCGCGCACTTCGCGCTGGGCACGGGCTGGATCGCCGGCGCCAAGGCCGTGCAGGCGGCGCTCTGGTTCTTCGCCGGCGTCTCGAAGCTCAACCATCACTTCCCCGCCGTGGTCTGCGTGATGACGAGCAACAGCCCGTGCACGCCCTTCGGCTGGATGCGGCGCCCCATGTACCGGAGCTATCCGGACGATGTGCGTCCCTCGCGCCGGGCCGTGCTCGCCGCGCATGCGGGCACCGCGCTCGAGCTCGGCGTGCCCATGGTACTGCTCCTCGGCGACGGGGGCCTCGTGACCACCGTGGGCATGGTCATGATGCTCATGCTGCACGGCTTCATCCTCTCCACGGTGCCCATGGGCGTGCCCATCGAGTGGAACCTGCTCGTGATCTACAGCGCCTTCCTGCTCTTCGGCGTGCACGCGGACGTGTCCCCGCTCGCCATCGAACCGGCCTGGCTCGTCGCCTTCGTGGCCGGCTTCGCGCTCGTGCTGCCCGTGCTCGGCAACCTCCGGCCGGCCTGGGTCTCCTTCCTCCTGTCCATGCGCTACTACGCCGGGAACTGGCCCATGAGCGTCTGGCTCTTCGAGGGCGAGAGCTACCGGAAGCTCGACGCGCTCACGAAGAGCTCGCCCTGGCTCCACGACCAGCTCGCGCCCTTCTACGACCGGCGCACCGCCGTGGGCCTCGTGGGCAAGGTCATGGGCTTCCGGCTCATGCACCTGCACGGACGGCTGCTCGGCCAGGTGCTGCCGCGCGCCGTGGAGAACCTCACGCGCTACGAGTGGGTCGACGGCGAGCTCGTGGCGGGCCTCGCCCTCGGCTGGAACTTCGGCGATGGCCACCTGCACGACGAGCAGCTCCTGCGCTCGCTCCAAGCGCAATGCGGCTGGGAGGAAGGCGAGCTCCGCGTCGTGATGGTCGAGTCCCAGCCCCTTCTCCGGCAGGCCCTTCGCTACCGCATTCACGACGCCCAGGCCGGGTTGCTCGAAGCGGGCGAGGTGAGCGTCGCGACGCTCCGGGAGAGGCAGCCCTGGCACTGGGGCGACGCGGAGACCGCGGCGGCGACGGCTCACGCCGCGCCGGCGGAGTGAGCGCGCGATGACCCGCGCCATGACGGCAGAAAGCGCCCCCCGGCCAAGGGGTCCCTGGGACGCGGTGGTGGTCGGGAGCGGGCCGAACGGGCTGAGCGCCGCCATTCGCCTCGCGCAAGAGGGCGCCCGCGTCCTCGTGCTGGAAGCCAAGGCGACCCCCGGCGGCGGCATGCGCTCCGGCGAGCTCACGCTCCCGGGCTACGTGCATGACCTGTGCTCGGCCTGCCATCCCACGGGCGTGCTCTCGCCGTTCTGGCGCACGCTCCCGCTCGCAGCGCACGGCCTGCGCTGGGTGTTTCCCGCGGCGAGCGTGGCCCATCCCCTGGACGACCAGCCCGCCGTCCTGCTGAGCCGGGACCTCGACGAAACGGCTGCGAACCTCGGGGCCGACGCGGAGGCCTATAAGCGCTTATGTAAGCCCTTCGTGAAGCGTACCGAGGCGCTCCTCGGGGACGCGCTCGCGCCCCTTCGCTGGCCCCAGCACCCGCTCACGCTCGCCCGCTTCGGCCTCCGGGCGATGCTCCCGGCCACGACGCTGGCCCGCACGGCCTTCCGCGGCGAGCGCGCCCGAGCGCTCCTCGCCGGCAACGCCGGCCACAGCGTGCTGCCCCTCGAGCAGCCGGTGAGCGGTGCGCTGGGCC
>JBCCAW010000313.1:0-7060 GCA_039814655.1 Myxococcota bacterium
CGCCGCTTCCCGCCCGGAGCGTGCCTTGCACGGCTCCATCGCTCCCGGGCCCGCCGGGCACACCGACGGCGAGTCCACCTTCGACGGACGCCACCGTCGCCTGCGCGGGGCCCTCGGGCTCCGTGGCCTCGGGCGTCGCCTGCGGGTCGCCGGGAGGCTCACTCAGGTCGTCTTCGGGAGCCTCGGCCGCTGGCGGCGGCTCCGGCCGCTCTTCGAGGCGCTCCCAGCGCACGACGACCTCGCGCGGGCGCCGGAGCGGGAGGATGTGCTCGGGCTCGCTCTCCTCGGGCTCCGGGAGCGCAGCCAGCTCGGGCTCGGGCAGCGGAGGCGGCAAGACGGCGTGCAGGTCGAAGTAGACCGGCTGCGCGCGTGCATCCATGCCGCCGAAGCCCGCGGCATCGGGGAAGGAGAGCGCGATGCCCACATGCACGAGAACGCTGGCGCCCACGGCAAACAACGGGCCCGCGCCACTCGAGGCGACGGGGACGACGACGGAACCTTCTTCGCGGGAGCGGCGGCGCATCCGGGGCGCTCGAAGATGAAACGCATTTTCATTTTCATCAAGAGGGATCACACACGACAGCCCCTATTTGAGGTCGCCGTGCAGATTTGGGGTTGCAACTCGAAATTGAAAATCATATTCAATATCAACCAACGGAGGCCCTCGATGCCGCAGACCCCAAACGACGAGACCGACCCGCACCGACTTCGCGTCGTCGCCCAAACGCAGCTGGGGCGCGTGCTCCAGTGCGGCTGTGGCGGCACCTGCGTCTTGGAGCTTGGGGCCGTGTCCCTTCGCTTCGACGCCGAGGCCTTGGTGGCGCTGGAGAGTCTTCTCTGCCTCGCCAACGCGCGCGGGCGCACGGGGGTCCTGGCGGCCCCGGGCACAACCGACGCGAGGAGCCTGTCGTGAGCGGGCGGCGCCCGCGCCTCGCCGCTGCGACGGTCGAAGTTGGCGCGAACGGCGACATTCGGTGTGGCTGCCATCGGCTCCTGGCGCGCTGGTTGCCCGAGGGCCTCGAACTGCGGTGCACGCGATGCAAGGAAACACTCTTGGTCCCGACGGCGGCGCTGGACGCGCTCCCGGTAGTGGCCGACGCCGCGGAATAGCCCTGGCGCTAGCCTTCGGTCTCCTCGGTCTCGACGGAGGACGGGGCCAAGCGCAGGAGTCCCGGGGACAACAGCCTCCGCCCGGCACGCCGGAGGTCCGTCCGGACTCCGCCTTGGCGCCCTCGAGTAGCCCACGAGCGGAGCAAGGGCCCGGACGCTCCCCCGATGATGCAGAGGCCGGGGGCCACGCTCTGGAAGAGGAGCCCGGCTCCGATTCGGAGGAGTTCGAACTCGAGGAAGACGAACTCCAGAGCGCCGGCGACCTCGACGCGCCCGATGATGTCGAGGGCCGTCGAAGAGACGTGCGTGAGCTCGAAGAAATGTACGTTCCTGGGGGCCGTGAGGGCGGGGAGCCCGGCGATGCGGTCACGGACCGCGAGGTGATCACGCGGCGCGATATCGAAGAGTCGGGCGCCGAGAACGTGAGCGAAGCGCTCGAAGAGCATCCGAGCGTTGACGTTCGCCCAGGCTTTCGCGGTGGCCGCATTCAGATTCAGGGCCTCGACAGCGAACACACGCTGATCCTCATCGATGGCGAGCGACTGATCGGCCGAATCGGCGGCGAGCTCGACTTGGACCGGCTGAGCCTCGACGACGTCGAGAGCATCGAGGTTCTCCAGGGCGCAGGGTCGGCGCTCTACGGCTCCGACGCGCTCGGCGGCGTCATCCACATTCGTACGCAAGACGCACGCTGCTGCGGGGCCTTTGCGCGGGTGCGACTGGCCTACGGCATCATGGATCCGCGGCGGGGCGCCCGCTTCGGGAGCATCGCGGGCGGTCCTTCGCTAGGCACCAACCTGCCCAGCGATGGCTACGGCGGGACCTACGACCTCTCGGCAACGGGAGGCTACGGTGCCGAACGATGGGGCGCGCGGGTCAGTCTCGGCGTTCATCGCCAGGACGGCTTCGACCTCGACCCCTCCGACGCAGCGACCACGGGGTCCCAGGCCGAGCAGATCGCCGCGTCGAGCCGCATCGACTGGCGGCCCAAGGCTGGGCACCGGACACGCTTCAGCGCGCAGTACGTGTTCAACGATTTGAGCGCCGTCGACCTGCGCGGCGCGCGAGCCAGGTTCGATCGGCTCTCGCGGACGGAAGAGCTTCGCGTGGGCGCGTCCCACGAAGCTTGGCTGGCCCACGGCTCGCGTCTGAACGCGCGTCTCTACTACACGAGCTTCGAGGACCAGCTCTTGGTCCAGCCTCAGGTGGACCCGCCGCCGACGCCCGCCAGCGTCACGACGCAGCGGCTTGGGCAGGCCACGCTCCGCTGGCTCTGGCCCATTCGCGAAGATCACCTGCTTACGCTGGGCCACGACGCATTCTTCGAGACCCTGGACGCCAACCGGCTGCAACGCCCGGGCGGCCGAGGCCGCTTCGCCCCCTACGCGAGCCATGAGTGGATCGCGCGGGAGTCCCCGCGCATCAGCGTCGTCAGTGGTCTCCGCGCTGACTACGACACCTGGTTCGGCGGCGCGGTCTCGCCGAAGGTCGCGGTGCGCGTGGACCCCGTGGAAGCGCTGCAGCTCCGGGTCAGCGCCGGCCGCGGGTTTCGCTCCCCGGACTTCCGTGAGCTTCTGCTCAACTTCACGGAGAACGCATCGATCGGGTACGTCGTCGTCGGCAACGAGAACCTCGAGCCCGAAACGAGCTGGTCCCTGCAGGGCGCGGCCACGTGGACCGTGAACGACCAGCTGACGCTGACGGCGCGCGGCTACGCGAACTGGGTCGACGGCCTCATCACCTTCGAGGCCCTCGAAGAGAACGACGGCGTGACGCGCTTCACCTACGTGAACGTAGAGCAGGCGCGTACCGCCGGTGGAAGCGCCGAGGTGCAGTTTCAGCCCCTCGACGTCCTGTCCATCAAGCTCGCCTATCATTATCTCGACGCCCGCGATCTATCGCAGGACCGCGTCCTCGAAGGGCGCGCCCGGCATCGCGGGTCGTTACGAGTGCGTGTGGCGCCGAACGAGGGCCGTACGGCGCTCATCGCGCGAACGTTGCTGGTGGGCCCGCGCCCCTTCTACTTCACCGAGGACGGCGTGCCACTCACCATCGAAGCAGGGAGCTACCTCTCCCTGGACCTTCGAGGTGAGCAGCAGCTGGGACACGGCTTGTCGGCATTCGTTGGCGTCGACAACGCCTTCAATGCCGGTGGGCAGTTCCTCGGGATTCGGCCCCGAACCTACTACGCGGGCGTGACCTACCGGGTCCGTCCGGACACGCCCAGCGCAGCGCCGCCGGCGCCCGTGCCTTCTGTCCCTTCGACTCCAACCCGCCCCACGGACCATCAGCCATGACCCGACTCATCTCGTTTCTCATGACGTGCGCGCTCCTCGCTGGATGCGCGGACGAACTCGGCGCCGGTGACGCGCTGGACGCGGGCCTGAACGGGCCACCGATGTTCGACGGCGGGCTCGCCGACGCGGGGGCCGTGTCCACCACGGACCTTGGCGACGGCGTCTTCGAGACCGTCGTCGATTCCCGCGATGGTATCCGCTGGATCGCCTTCGACTTCGCTAGCGGTGAGGGCACCGGGGACGTCGGCGAGACCACCGAGTGGGACCTCGCCTTCCGGCGCTTTCACGCCCGTACGAACGGCGGCGTGAGCGGCGAGGCCGACGTAGGCGTCGTGATCATGGACGGCGTGAGCCTCGACGACGTGGACGGCGCAAACGCTCCGACCGAAGGCTTCGTCGCCGACGCCCCCGACGGCGAAGACGACAACGATGATCCGGACTACGCGATCAGCGCCGGGGAGAGCCCCTGGTATGACTACGACGTCATGTCCCACACGCTCTCGCCCAAGGAGCGCGTGTACATCGTCCGGGCCCGCGACGGGCGCCGCTCCGCCATGGAGTGGATCGACTACTACGACGCCATGGGCGCGAGCGGGTCGCCCACCTTCCAGTGGAAGGACCTGGGTGACGCGCCCTCCATGGGCGCTGGAATGGGAATCGGAGGTTGACGATGACGAGCGTATTCCTCACCCGCCATGACCCGAATCGCGCCGGCGAAGGCTGGGCGCGAGGCTCCTTGAGCCTCACGGGTCTTCTGCTGACCGCGGCGGCTCTCGCGATATGGCTTTCGGGCTGTGCTGGCTCTTCGGAGACGAGTGCCCGCGAGGCCACGACGCCAGAGCCGGCGCCTTCCGCGTCCCTTGCGGCGACACCGCAAACGGAGAGCGCGACCGTGCTCGCGGGCATGCCCCTGATGCCGCGGCCCGTGACCAGTTTCGGCGCGGCGCGCACACGCGACGGCCTTCACGTACTCGGGGGCTACTTCGGTCGTCCGCATGACTACCGGCCGGAAGGCCAGTCGCGCGCCCTCTGGACACTCGGGAGCGATGGCTGGAGCGCCGGTCCGCCTATCGAGGCTAGCCTGCAGAGCGTGGCCCTCGTCGCTCACGGCGAAGGCGTGCATCGCGTGGGCGGAATGCGGATCGTCGCTCCCGGCGAGCTGCGCTCCGTCGACGAGCACGCCCGGCTGGTCGGCGGCGCGTGGGAGACGCTGCCGCCTCTTCCGGGTCCCCGTTCGTCCCATGATGCGTTTCCGCTGAACGGGAAGCTCTACGTGGTGGGTGGCTGGAACATGGCCGGGAACCCGCGGGAAGCGACCTTCAACGACACCATGGCCGTCTTCGCCGACGGCGCCTGGACCGAAAAGCCCCAGCCCTTCGCTCGCCGCGCGCTCGCGGTGGCAGCCGCTGGAGGCAAGCTCATCGCCATGGGCGGCCTCGGCCAGGGCGAGCCGAGTCGCGCTGTCGACATCTACGACCCCGCAACGGACGCCTGGAGCCAGGGTCCGGAGATTCCGGACCCGAGCGATGCACGCACGGGCTTCGGCGTGGCCGCGCTCGGCGTCGGAAACGCCGTGTACGCGAGCGGTCGGGACGGCGTGATTCGACGCCTCGACCTGAGCGCCGATGCGCTGGCGTGGGAAGACGCTGGCACGCTCGCCTTTCCCCGCTTCTTTCACCGGATGGTGGCGGACGCGGACGGCAAGGGCTTCACGGTCGTGGGCGGCATCAGTGGCATGACCACGCTGGGGCGGACGGCGCTCGTCGAGCATTTTACCGTCGGCGAGGACGGCTCCCTCGAGGGCGAGGCCGTGCTGCGCTACGAGGTGCCGGCGATCGGCGCTGCAAAGAACCGCCAGGGCAGCCTGCTCATGGGTGACTCGCTCTACCTCTTCGGCGGCAACGACAGCACGGGCCAGCACGACTTCGAGGCCGAGCATTTCCAGTCCAGCGGTGTCTTTTTCCACGTGCCGTCCCTCGCCGTGCACGAGGCGCCGGCCTTCCCCGTGCACCGCCAGTCGATGACCGTGGTCCCGCTTCCCGAAGGAAAGGCGCTCTCGCTCGGAGGCTTCGGCATGGAGGCCGCGGATGGAACGACGGTCGAGGTCGCGCGTACGCAGCGCGACGCCTTTCTCTGGGATGGCGAGGCGTGGAGCGCGGTGGCGGGTCTTCCGGTGGGGCGAAGCCAGATCGGGGCGACGCTCCATGGCGACCGCATCTACGTTTTCGGCGGACTCGACTACGATGCGACGCGCTCCGAGGACGACCAGTTTCGGCATCTGAAGCCGCTCCTGAGCGCGCCGCTGGCGGGCCCCATGGAGTTCGCCGAGACGGGTGCGGAGCTTCCGGGTCCGCGCCGGGCCTTCGGCGGCGCCATGCTTGGCGAGCGCTACGTGCTCGTTGGCGGCATGCGCGAGGACTTCCAGCTGGTCGACGATTGCGTGGCCTACGACTTCGACGACGCCGCCTTCGATACCTTCCCGTGTCCGGAGTACCCGCGGCTGAACCCGCGGCTCCTGAGGCTGGGCGACGGCGTCCTGCTGCTGGTGGGCGGCACGGCCGTGACGCCGGAGGGCCTTCGACCGGCGACGGCGCTCGAACTCTTCCGTGAGGAGACCGGGACCTGGACGAAGCTCGCCTACGAGCTGCCGATTCCCGCGCGGCATTTGCACGCGCAGGCGCTCCCCTCGGGGCGCGTGCTCCTGCTCTCGACCCACGACGACGCGGACCGGGCGCACGTCATCCTCATCGACCCGATGGCGCTAGTCGGAACGCAAGAACCCGGCAGCTGAGCTCAGTCGCCCGCTCGCGTAATCGATATTGAAAATCAATTTCATCAAGACTACACTCTCATGAGCGGCCCCGGAGCCTGGGTGCGTGTCCCTTTCATCTCATCCGTGCACCTGGGTTCCTAGCGTCGAAGTGGCCGCCGTGGATTGCCCCATCCATGGCGGCTGCGCCCTTCGGGGTGAGGGCATGCCAGGTCACGCAAGCGGCGTGTGCCGGGCTGATGCCCCGCGGACCGTCGCGCATGAGCAACGCGCTGTGCGGGCGACGATGGTCTGCCGGTCGCCCGCACGGGTCGGGGTTCCGTCACGTTCAGGATGGACGACGATGATGAAAACCATGCGGGTCATGGCCGGAGCGCTCGCCCTCTCAGCCACGCCCGTGCTCTTGGCGGGCTGTGGCGACGGGGGGAGCGCGCCGGGGGACCTCGGGGCCGACGCGGCGCCGACGCGCGACGCCGGCATCGACGACCTGCCGGTGGACCGTGGTGCCCGCGACGCAGGGGCTCCGACGACGTCGGAGGTGCGTGTTCTGAACCTCCCACCCACCGCCGGGGGCGTCGACGTGCTCACCGACGGGGTCCCGACGCCCCTCTTCGACCTCCGCTACCCAAGCTCGACGCGGCCGGTCTTCGTTCCCGCCGCGACCTACGACCTCGCGCTTGCGCCGACGGGCGAAGGCGTGGCCGCCGCCCTCATCGAGCTGCCGGCGTTTCCGCTAGGTGCGGGGACCGCGTGGAGCTTCGTCGCCTACGGCGCGCTCGCCGATGGGCGCCTCCCGGTGCTCGTCATCGAGGAGGACTACGCGAGCCCGGGCGAAGACTCCGTTCGCCCGCGCGTCGCGCACGTCGCAGGGCACGACCTCGAA
>JBCCAW010000071.1:0-15569 GCA_039814655.1 Myxococcota bacterium
CCGCCGGCCGCGCGTACGCGAAGACCTTCACGACGCGTGTGGTCCCGATCATCGCAGCCCTCGGATGAGCTGCGCGGCGGCCTCGACATCGAGGCCCTCGACGACGAAGCCGTCCGGGGTCGTGACGCGCACGGGCGACGCCCACGTGGCCTGTGGCGCGACCGCGACCTCGACGAAGCCGGCCGGTGCCAGCGCGACCGCGCCCGGCCCCACGGCCGTCACGTCCGCGTCTTCGCCACGCGCGACCTCTTCGTCGAGGTACCGCGCCGCCGTCCGCGCGTGAATCCCGAGCGCGTCCGCGATGTCCGCCAGCGCCGCACCGTCCGCCCACAGCGCCTGCGTCGTCTGCACCAGCGCTCGCCGAAGCTCCGGCGCGAACTTGCGCCCCGGGCCTCGCGGCCCCGCCGCCTCCACCGCTGCCCTCAACTCGCTCAGCTCCATCGCGACCTCCTCCGAAAGGGAAGCCGCGCACGCTACCGGCCACCCCGCAGGACGTCAGGACGGGACGGGGAGGACACTTACGCTCAACCCTCAACCGCCCGCTCTTTCATAGCGATTGGACCAGCCACTGGGAGCAGTCCACCGGGCCTTGCGGCCCCGACGCCTCCACCGCTGCCCTCAACTCGCTCAGCTCCATCGCGACCTCCTCCGAAAAGGAAGCCGCGCACGCTAACCGCCACCCGGCAGGACGTCAGGACGGGACGGGGAGGACACTTAGAGAGGAGCAACGTCGCGCGACGCCGGTCCAGCCCGGCATCGCGGCCGCCCCATCCTAAGGATCTCGTCAACACGGGGCGGGAAGGACACTTACATTGGACCAGCCACTGGGTTGGTCCTTGCGGCGGCTCCTCGCCCGACCACTATTCGGTGTAATCTGAAACTTGCCTTCGATAGAAGGCGTCGCTCACGACTCCAATGAACAGGTCCACCATGCTTTGAGAGCGACTTTCGTTTATCCCCTCGGTCTCGCCTTCTATTGAAACACAAAGGCGTCGATTCTCCTCGTCGGGTCGAGCGCACAGGAAAACGCCGTACTCATACCGATAGAGTCCGAGTCGCAAGTAGCGGGAGCGTTCCTCCTGACTATCCGGGTTGCGGGGCTCGGGAGGATTATCGGCCGGATCTTGGCGTGCCATATAGCCGCCAGAGAACTCAAGCTCGGGACCATCGTTTGCTCGTCGTGTCTCGAGACTTCTTCTCGTCATATCGATCCAGTGCCGCATAGATAGCTGAGTCGCGAAACCGATGGTGCAGTCGAGAGAAACGGGTGGTCCCAAGGAGACTTGACAGTTGCCGCGACCCAAGACGGGAGTGCTCAGCTCGCTTAGCTGAGCAGCAAAACTACCTTCCTGCTGCAGATTGGAGTGGGCGGCGATATTCCTCACGAGTCGCTGCCAATGCGAGGCGCGCTCACGCTCACTCTGCGGCGGAAAGAAGGGGGCCAGAACGTCCGCTGGGATTGCGAGAAAGGCGATCCCCGTTCGATACTCGTGACCGCCATGATCTCCAGATTCCCCGGTGCTGGAATGAAAAACTTGAGTGTGTAAACAAGCGTGACGAGAAGGATCTCCAGTTGTACCGGCCGTGCAACTGAGTTTTCCTACACTAGGATGTCTGCCCCGTCCGAACAGTAGCTGCTCGGGATCTCCCTCCACATCTGTAAGGACATCGTCGGGGACGATCTCAACATCCGCCGTTTCTAGTGCCAACGCATGCTCGTGAAGCCTTCGGGCAAAGAGATCCGCTTGTGAGCGTCGCAAGAAGCGGGCAATGCACACTGTCGTCGCCAGGATGCCGGGCGACACAGGGTTTGGAGTCGTTCTACAAGGGTTGAGCATCGTCGAAAGGGCAGGGGCGACAGTAATCGGAGACGTGCTTGGATCCGACGAAAGGTCGGTCATCATACTGAATGATTCCGCAATGGCATAAGCGAGTCTTCCCTCGCCAAATACTGTCTCATTCGCGGCGTATTCGACAGCCGGTCCGTTGTATATCTCCTCCCATGCAGATGCGGCAGCCAGTCTGCGTTGAGCACGGCTGGGTAATCTGCTGTCAGTGGAGAAGCGAAGGTTCTCAAAGGCGCGCAAAAGGCGGTTGGGGTCTACATCAAAGCTCTGAGTTAGAATCGAAATCGCGAACCGGTCCGCGGCCAACTCCTGGGCAGCCATGCGGTCCTCGTCCACGCTCTGACAACTGAACGGATGCTCTAACGTGTGGTGGCCCAACTCGTGAGCCAGCCTGACCATTAGTGAGGTCGATGGTATCAAGCCGCGGCGAGAGGAAACAAGCAGTTCGCTTGCCTGGTCGGGGTTGTAAAGGATCGTCGGTATTCGCCCCTCAAGCAGCGTTGAGCCGGCGGTGAATGCGGGAGCGCGTGCCGGATGCACAGTATGAGTGCCGGCTTCTAAGCCGGCAGCCTGTTCGAGTTCTCGTACCGCGCTTACGATCGCGAAATGAGCATCGTCCGGGACTGCCGAGTCTGGCAGTATCTCCAGCCCACTCGGAGAGTTATCTAATGTGCGTAGGCAACCTTGGGGAGTCTGTGCAGAAGCAGATGGCAGGTATGTGCCGGCGGCAAGCAGTAATGCTGCGGCAAGCCTCAATTTGGGTGGTTGGTTCGCCATGGGTGAGCGCAAGCACTTTCATCCGGGAGTGTGACGATCCGTCGGGCTTCTAGTTGCCGATGGGTGGTGCCGCGTTGTCTGGGCCCTCGGGATTCGAGCGGGCGCCGGGACGACTCAGGAACGGCAGGTCGTCATGATAGACGTCGAGTCTTTCCTGATAGCTCGGCGTGGCCAATAGCTGGGCAGCAGTCGCCGCGCCGCCGTCCCACCGCAAGACGCTATGAATAATGATCTCCGGTTCGCTTTGTTCGGTCGGGAGGTCTACCTGCGCCTCAGCCAAAGCGTGTGCGCGATAGCGGTCTAGAGAGGACCCCAGCCGTGACGAGACTTCGCCGTATCCAATATTGTCTTGGCAGACGCGCAGCTGCACCTCTCCCTCCAAGTAAAGCTTGTATGAGTAGAATACTAAAGCCTTGTAGCACGCGAACGTAGGAGCACTCTTGTATGCTACGGGTGCTCGGTGAATGCAGAGCGCGATCTCTTTGCGGACTTGCCGTGTCAACGATTCCGGTCGGGGCAACTTATCCGCCACACAGCGATCATAGAGAGTCGCGGATGTGGCGGCCCGCGTGGCCATTATATCGTCGACATTCTGTGCCTTCACTAGTCGCTCTGGGAGAAGTACAGTTTGGACCACGAGCGCTAGCTTGATTGCAGCTGTGTATGCTGACTGCATTCGCTATTCCTGTCCGTTAGGACCAGCGGGTATCGACGCCAGATCGTTTTGGAGCGCGATTTGACGTTCGACCCTGGTTATGGGTGAGACTTGAGGAGACGATGCCGAGCCGCACACCCCCTTGGTTGTTGACTCCCACGTTAGTGGCCGGATGCTGGAGCTTAGTATCACCACCGCTCCAATCAATGCGAGCACAAGGCCTGGGGAGGCCGTGCGAAGTGCTGCGTGCGAGCCAGACTCGCTGGTCGCGTCCAATTCAAAGGACGCCGTACGTCGTAGGAGCACGAACAAGCTTCCGAAGACAATGACCACAGCGCCGAGTACGATTTGAGCCATGCGTATGGCCAGTGTCTGGGCCTGAGCAGTCTGCAGCGTCAGTAATACTGCGGCGCACTGTGCATCGAGCGAGCTTGAAGTTGCAAGGTCAGTTATGCGACTCGCGTATGAGTCCGCGTTTTCTGTCGGTACAGACGAGAGGTACCAACCCAAGCCAGCGATGATAATTGCTCCGATAAAGAGCACCGTTACCTCGGCCGCGGCTCCGATGCCGGGCAATCGTGCATTGGTGTCCGGGAGAGGGTTAACTCCGGGGTCGGGGGGAGGGGTAACTCCCTGTGGGTCAGGTGCGGGTGTCGGAGGGTGTCGCGGCGCTACCTGAGGGTCTTTATCTGGATGGGTCTGTGTTGCGGTCATTCGTCTTGGCGAGTTGGCTGATTGTCCAGTTAGGACTGTGTAGCACTCCTTTTCACAGGTGCGCTGCAGATCCGCGGCACGGCGTCTCAGCAGGGCCGTAGACGTCCATCTGCGAATGGTTGCGCGGTGTTCGTGACAAGTCCATTTCAGCACCTTACGGGCTTGCATGGAGCGCCGGGAGCGTGACGCCATTGCAGCGGTTGAAGGGTGCGGGCAACCCCAGCTGTCCAATCGCTATGAGAGAGCGGGCGGTTGAGGGTTGAGCGTCGGGCAGGGTTCCCGGACGCGTAGGGTGCAGCTCAGAGCCTGATCACGCGGCGTAGCGGGTGGCCTGCCTGAAGGCGAAGCCTTCGTCGAAGCGGTCGGACTGGAGCAGCGAGCGAAGGTGAAGCACGCCGCCCGCTCGCTCGCGCGACCAGGACGCTCCCGAGACCTTGAGTCGCTGGGTGACGAAGTTCTTGCAGGCGGCCTCGACGGGGCCGCTTCCGATAGCGGCCCTGGCCTCGATGGGGTGCGGGTACTTCATCCACTGGCGCTGGTTGTAGATGTGCTCGGCGTGCTTCTCGACCTCCCGCCGGGCCCAGGGCGAGAGCGGGTCATCCTCGCGCGCCATCTCGTCACGCAGCCAACCCCACGGGCGGAAGGGCGTGCCCTGTTTGTGCTTGAGCTTGTGGCACCAACGCGCCCGCTCCTCAGCGCGGCGCGCATCGTCCGACGGGAACAGGAGCCGCAGGGCCGCCGCGAGATGCTCGGCCACACGAAAGAAGTCCGTCAGGTGCCGAGCCCCGAGGAACTGCTCGAGCAGGTGCCTGCGAAGGTCCGGAGCGCCATCCACGACCACCTCGAGTTCGAGGCCCTGACGCTGCGCGACGAGCGCGCCCACCTCGCGCGCAACGCGGTCCATGATCGTGGCCTTGCCCGGCTGAGGCATCTCCGCGAGGCCGATCGCGCGTGTGCCCGGTCCCCGCCGAAGGGGGTCGCCCTCGGTGTCGAGCATCGTCAGCGTCGCGACCGTCGCCTGCTTGTAGCCTTACTTTCGCAGACCCAGGCTCAGCGCATCGACGCTGATAACGAGGGTCTGGGCTTCGGGCGGCACCTCCGGCTGGGCCAGGCAGGCGTCGAACATCTCCTCCTCCTGCCCAGGCGGAACCGTGGACTCGTCGACCACGAATCGCTTGACCCGCGAAGGCGAGATCGCGTGGCCAGTGAGCGTCGTCAACAGCCGCGCCGCTTCGTCACGGGGCGCGTTCGCGTACGTCCGAAGGATGGCCTCGCCGAGGTCCGGCATCGTTCCGCGGGACATCACACCGCGGCGCTCCTCGAAGAAGCAGCGCGTGACGCCGTTGCGGACCGCGCGATGCCGCTTGCGCTTCACTCGAATCGGGCCTCGCCGCGTGTGGAGCGTCCGCGCGTCCTCCGTCACCGCCTTCCAGCGCACGCCGCGTTCATCGATGAAGAGGTCCGGGTCCTCTTCGGCTTCCTCCTCTTCCACCGACTCGAGCATCGCCTTGCCGATGCCGTCCGAGGCTTCCCACACCGCCTCGTACACCTCCTTCGACGAGGCAGGGTCCCGCGCCTCGTGCAGCTTCTCCTTCGCGAGGCGGTACGCCGTCCGCGCTGCCTCCATCACCCGCGCTTCGCGCTCGTCCTGCGCTTCGACCTGAAGCCGACGCTCCGCCTTCCGTTTGGTCATGCACCCGGCTACCACGAGGCCCGATCGACTAACAGGCTCCGACGCTCAGGTCGTGATCTGCACCCTTCCCGGACGCGAACTTCGAACTGGTTGTCGGTCAGCTAGCCGGGGGCGGAGTGGGCGTTGAACCGGTTGCGGTGGTCCTCGAGGAGGACGTTCGCCTCGAGGAGGCTACGAAGAGCTCGCGATGGAGTAGCTCATCGCGCAGCCGGGCGTTGAAGGACTCTGCGTCGCCGTTCTGCGATGGAGCCCCGGGCGCTACCAAGAGCGTGCCGACCTCGATCACACGCCAGCAGGTCGACGACGCGGCGTCCGGGAAGCGTCGTGCAGGGACCAGCGCGAGCACCTTCCGGGTGAACTCGTGGACGACGGCGAGAACACGCATTTCCGGGCACGTCGAGCCGTCTGTAGCCCTAGCCTGTGGCGGCGCGTCGATCTCGCTTGCGGAAGCTGGGGAGGCTCGTTGACGACTCTCAACCCCCCGCCTTCCCTCCACCCCCCACTTGCGCCAAACCTCCCCCATGACCGCCCCGCCCCAGGTCGCCCCCTACGCCCCCACGCACCCCGTCCGCATCGTCACCGCCGCGTCGCTCTTCGATGGCCACGACGCGGCCATCAACATCATGCGGCGCATCCTGCAGGCGTCGGGGGCCGAGGTGATTCACCTCGGGCACAACCGGTCGGTGGCCGAGATCGTCGACTGCGCCGTGCAGGAGGATGCGCAGGGCATCGCCATCACGAGCTACCAGGGCGGGCACGTCGAGTACCTCCGGTACATGGTCGACCTGCTGCGCGAGAAGGGGTCGCGGGCCAAGATCTTCGGCGGGGGCGGCGGGACCATCCTGCCCGACGAGATCGCCGCGCTGCACGCGCACGGCGTGGCCAAGCTCTTCAGCCCCGACGACGGCCGGGCCCTCGGGCTCCAGGGGATGATCAACCAGGTCCTCGAAGGCTGCGATTTCCCCACCGTCGGCCCCCCGGACCTCGAGGGGCTGCTCGGGCGCATGAAGGCCAGCGACCCGCTCGCGCTCGGGCGGCTCATCACGCTCGCCGAGAACCACGGCGAGGTGGTGGGGCCGACACTGCGCGCGGCCGCGACCACCGAGCGCACCGTGCCCGTGCTCGGCATCACCGGGACCGGCGGCGCCGGCAAGTCGTCGCTCGTCGACGAGCTCGTGCGGCGCTTCTTGCGCGACCAGCCCGAGGCGCGCCTCGCCGTGCTCAGCATCGACCCGAGCCGGCGTCGCAGTGGCGGCGCGCTGCTGGGCGACCGCATTCGCATGAACGCCATCGACCACCCGCGGGTGTTCATGCGCTCGCTGGCCACGCGGCAGGCCAACCTCGCGCTCAGCCGGCACGTGCAGGACGCCATCGACGTGTGCCGCGCCGCTGGCTTCGACCTGGTCATCGTGGAGACCAGCGGCATCGGCCAGTCGGACACCGCCATCACCGACCACGCCGACGTCTGCCTCTACGTCATGACCGCCGAGTACGGCGCCGCGACGCAGCTCGAGAAGATCGACATGCTCGACTTCGCCGACGTCGTCGCCATCAACAAGTTCGACAAGCGCGGCTCGCAGGATGCCCTGCGCGACGTGCGGAAGCAGATGCAGCGGAACCGCGGCGCCTTCCACAGCGACCCGGCCACCATGCCCGCCTTCGGCACCATCGCCTCGCAGTTCGGCGACCCGGGCACCGACGCGCTCTACCGGCGCGTCATGGACACCATTCACGAGCGCACGGGCGTGCTCGCCCCGAACCTGGTGCCGGCCGAGGGCGAGAGCGCCAAGCGCTTCATCGTGCCGCCCGAGCGCACGCGCTACCTCGCCGAAATCGTCGAGGAGAGCCGGCGCTACGAGGCGGAAGTTCATTCCGACGTGGCCCTCGCGCGCCGCGCCTTCCAGCTCGCCGGCGCCATTCAGGCCCTGCGCGGCGAGGACGCCGACCTGGCGCCGCTGGCCGACCCGGGCGACCACGACGCCGACGGCCCCGAGGTGGCCACGCTCCGCAAGCGCTACGACGGGCTCCTCGACCGCATCAGCGGGCCCGCGAAGGCGCTGCTCCGCGAATGGCCCGAGGTGGTCGCGCGCTACGCCGGCGACGCCTACGAGTACACGGTCCGGCAGAAGACCTTCCGCCAGCCGCTCACGCGCCAGACGCTCAGCGGCAACACGGTGCGCCGCGTCAGCCTGCCGAAGGACGCCGACTGGGGCGCCATTCTCCGCTGGCGCCGGCGCGAGAACCTGCCCGGCGAGTTCCCCTACGCCGCCGGCGTCTTCCCGCTCAAGCGCGAGGGCGAGGCCCCGGCGCGCATGTTCGCCGGCGAAGGCGGCCCCGAGCGCACCAACCGGCGCTTCCACTACGTGTCCCGCGGCATGCCCGCCAAGCGCCTGAGCACGGCCTTCGATTCGGTCACGCTCTACGGCGAGGACCCGGACCCGCGCCCGGACATCTACGGCAAAATCGGCAACTCCGGCGTCAGCATCGCCACGCTCGACGACGCCAAGAAGCTCTACAGCGGCTTCGACCTCTGCGACCCGGCCACCAGCGTGTCGATGACCATCAACGGGCCGGCGCCGATGCTGCTCGGCTTCTTCATGAACGCCGCCGTCGACCAGCAGTGCGAGCAGTACCTCCGCGCCGAGGGCCAGGCCGACGAGGCGGACCGGCGCATCGACGCCATGTACGCGGCGCGCGGGGTGCCGCGGCCGCGCTACCAGGGGGAGCTCCCCGAGGGCAACGACGGGCTCGGGCTGCTGCTCCTGGGCGTGACCGGCGACGAGCTCCTGCCCGCCGAGACCTACGCGCGCATCAAGGCGGACACGCTGAAGGCCGTGCGCGGCACGGTGCAGGCCGACATCCTCAAGGAGGACCAGGCGCAGAACACCTGCATCTTCTCCACGGAGTTCGCGCTCCGGATGATGGGCGACATTCAGGCCTACTTCATCGAGCACGCGGTGACGCGCTTCTACTCCGTGTCCATCAGCGGCTATCACATCGCCGAAGCCGGGGCGAACCCCATCAGCCAGCTCGCCTTCACGCTCGCGAACGGCTTCACCTTCGTCGAGTACTACCTGTCGCGCGGCATGAAGATCGACGACTTCGCGCCGAACTTCAGCTACTTCTTTTCGAACGGCACGGACCCCGAGTACGCGGTCATCGGCCGCGTGGCGCGGCGCATCTGGGCCAAGGCCATCGCCCGCAAGTACGGCGGCAACGCGCGCTCGCAGAAGCTGAAGTACCACATCCAGACGAGCGGCCGGTCCCTGCACGCGCAGGAGATCGCGTTCAACGACATCCGGACGACGCTGCAGGCGCTCTACGCCATCTACGACAACTGCAACTCGCTCCACACCAACGCCTACGACGAGGCGATCACCACGCCCACGGAAGAGAGCGTGCGCCGGGCGCTGGCGATTCAGCTGATCATCAACGAGGAGCTGGGCCTCGCGAAGAACGAAAACCCGCTGCAGGGCGCGTTCATCATCGACGAGCTCACGGATCTCGTCGAAGAGGCCGTCTACCAGGAGTTCCTCCGCATCAGCGAACGCGGCGGCGTGCTCGGCGCCATGGAGCGCATGTACCAGCGGACGAAGATCCAGGAAGAGTCGCTCCACTACGAGTCGCTGAAGCACTCGGGGGAGCTGCCGATCATCGGCGTGAACACCTTCCTGGACCCGAAGGGCTCGCCGACCATCATCCCGGAAGAGGTCATCCGCTCGACGGAGGAGGAGAAGCAATACGCCATCGCCTCCCGCAAGGCCGTCCAGGCCCGCGACCGCACCCGCGCCGATGCCGACCTCGCCGCGCTGCAGCAGCAGGCGCTGGGCCACGGCAACCTCTTCGAAAGCCTCATGGAGGCCACCAAGCGCTGCACCCTCGGCGAGCTGAGCGGCGCGCTCTACGGCGTGGGCGGCCAGTACCGGCGGAACATGTAGGCGCTCCCTTCGCAGCCGCTAGGACGTCGGCGCGGTGCTCCGGCGTGCGGCGACCGTACGAAATCCTATCTCAGCGCGTGTCATGGGCGTACACGACGTCGAAGCAACGGGAGCGCGATGCGCTGCGATGGCATGCGTCGATGAGCTTCGGCGGGACGTTCACGCCGTAGGTCGTCGTGACCTCCGAGCAGTCTGTGCTGAACCCCTGAGCGTGGATGTAGGCATCGTTCGTCGCCGCCCTGCTCGAGCACTCGACGCACATGGCGCGGTCCGGAAGTCCCACTGCGTCGCAGCCGACCCGGTTCCACACGGAGGGGTCGTCGTAGGGGCAACGAACCCGGCGCGCGTCATCGGTCGGGCTCTCGGGCTCCTCCGGAACACCGGCGATGAAACGCCGGCATTCCTCGGGTTCCACCGTGCTGCGCATGCGCTCGTAGCCCAACCGATCCTGGAGGAAGCTCCAGTCACGGCCGATGCACTCCTCCACCGCCATACCCGGGCGACCACAGCGAACGACAGGCGTGCCGTACCGCGAGTGGAGGAGCCACGGCCCCACCAGCAGAAAGAGCACGCCGGCGACTATGGCGAAGGCAACGCCCATGGTGGCCAGCTTCCACGGCGCCGGGGGTAGCTTGCGGTGTGCCAGCCACGCGACCCCGAGACCCCCGACCAGCGCGCCCGGCAGCTGGGTCTCCCAGCGCATCAGCCACGCGAGATCGTTGCGGAGGTGGCCCAGAACGAGAAGCGCGTCGTACGTCCCTACGGCCCCAAGCAGCGCGAGGAGCACCATGAGCACCGTTCGGTTCTCGCGGTCTTTGCGAGAGTGAGGTTCGGTAGTCGCCATCGCGCCCATCCGTACAGCTTGCCGCGCTCCGGCATTCCTGACGCGGCCTGCTCCTCGTACCAGGCGGACGCGCCTGCGACGTCGCTAGGTCACTTCGACGGAGTCGAGGACTGGGGCGACCCGCTGCCAGAGCTCCTTCAAGAGCTGGAGCTGCTCATCCAGCGAGAGCTCGTCGAAGCCCTCGGGTACGCGGCATGCCGGATCGTGCATCGGGCCGGTAGCGTAGAAGCTCTGCGTGACTCGGCTCGGCAGGCTGCCACCGCGTGTGCCAAACGCGATTCGTCGGGCGCCTGGTTAGCCCAGTCGGTATGCTCCCCGCGTGCGGTCCTGTCGCTCATTTGTCCGCGCCGTTGGCGCGCGCTGCGCCTTGCTTTGGGTCTCGTTGGTCGGGTGCGGTCCACAAATCGCCCCCGTTGAGGAGCTCCTCGGTAACGGCGTCACGCTCCTCCCCGAGCAAACGAACCTCGTTACACACGACACGCTGAGAATCTACGAAGCGACGCGGGAGTACTTCGTGGCGCGGCTCTCGTCGCGAGTCCCTGAGTTTTCTGTCGCGACGACGACCACAGAACGAGCTCAACGGCTGTGCGGCGCAAGCCGTAGTGGTCCGGTCTCATGCTTCTTTCCCGACTCGGACTTGATCGTGACCTCCATCGACTTTGATGCGCACGAAGCCACCCATGCTTCCCTCGACGGGGTGACTGGGCGGCCTTCTCGCTTCCTGGCGGAGGGTTTCGCGACCTACTACGGGTGTTCGGCAGAGAAGGTGTCGTTTCCAAGGCTGAGCCGTGGGTTCCCGCTTGAAGAGCTGGTGTCGCGGCCGTCTCTCTTCGTCTCGGCCAACCGATCCGAGTGGGTGCCGGCGTACAACACGGCCCGGCGATTCGTGCACGAGGTGGTGCGCGAGTTGGGAGAGTCCCGTGCGATCGCGATGTATGAAGCCTGCGCGGCCGCAAGAGATGTTGCGCGGTGCATCGGCGAGTCCACCGGCACGGAGCTCGACGAGTGGGACGAACGGATCCGGGACGCACCGGTGTGGCTTTGGGAAGCGCGCATCTGCCCACAGTTGGGCGCGTTCCAGGTCGCGCCCGATGGCGCGACGCTCGAACTCGAGGCGGATGCAGCGCAGTCACCCTTCGGCAACTTCGCGTCGTTCCGAGCACCGACGGCCTCGTTCGTGCTCGAGTCGGACCAGACGGGGCTGGCCGAGGTTCGCATCCAGGGTTGCGACGCGGCCCTGCGTTCCGTCTACGTCAGCGGAAGCGCACTCGCTCCACCCATGACCACCGGCTTGAACCGCGGGGAAGGACTCGCGGATGCCGAGGGAATCGACTTCGTCGTGTCGGTCGCCGCAAACGACCCCGTTCTGCTTCAGATGAGTTTCGTCGGTGCCTGTCGCTTTACCGTTTCCGTCGAGTATTCACCCTTTCGAAATGACGACCCGGCGGTCTTGCCCGCCGGCGTCGACTTCGCGATGTGGAGGCCCATCGCGGACTCCTGTCGGCCGGTGGTGCTCGAAACGGCGGGCAACGACTACGCGTACCCGTTAGTCGCCGACCTGTTCGACGACGACGATATCATCGGCCCGCGCCCGTCGATCACCTGCTGCAACGGAGACGAGTGCAGCGCCGTGGACGGTCAGCCGATTCAGGGCTGCGAGCTCATCCAAGCTCAGCCAGCTGCATGCGATTCGTCGACCAGGACGTGTCGCGGCGGGTGCGATCTCCGGGGACTTCAGCTTGTTCGCGAGGTCGCGCCGGGGCCTTAGTTCGCGGCATACGAGGACGCGGCGGCGTCGCACCGCGCTCGATGCGTCCGGACGCTCAACGGACCCCCTGCCACCGTCGTTGGCGGCCACGTGGCCACCGGCTCGAGGTCAGTGGACTTCACGGCGCGTGTCGAAGCGGCGCCCTCCCACACGTCGTGCATTCGAACCGCGGGCACCGCCCGGGAAGGAAGACGATGTACGTCCTGCACAGCGCGACGCCGGCCTTCGGTGCCAAGAGCTCGAGCCCCTTTGCCATGAAGGCCGAGAGCCTGCTTCGGCTGGCCGGCGTCGACTTCACCCGCGTCGACACGATGCCCACCAAGGGGCCCCGGAAGAAGCTGCCCTTTTTGACGCTGCCGGGCGGCGCCGTGCTCTCCGACTCGTGGAACATCCAGCAGCACCTGGTGGCTCACGAGGGCCTCGCGCTCGCCGCGGCGCCGCTCGAGACCGCGCTCCGCCGGGTCATCGAGGACAGCCTCTACTTCGCGCAGATGCACGTTCGCTGGGCCTATCACCCGCACGCGGTGCGCGACGGTCTGCTCGGCGAGGTCCCGGCGCCGCTTCGCGGTGTCGTCTTTCGGCTCATCCGCAAGAGCGTGCGCCAGGCTACCTGGGGCCAGGGCATCGGGCGGCGGCCGGAGCCCGAGATGCTCGAGCTCGTGCGCCAGGACCTCGACGCGCTGGAAGCGGCGCTCGGCGAGGGGCCCTTTCTCGGAGGGACGACCATGAGCGGCGCGGACCTCTCCCTGCACGGGCTGCTCGAGCAGCTCGTCCCCGTGACCTTCGACGATCCGCTCACCGCGGCGGTCCGGGCCCGCGACCGGCTCGTGGCGCTGCACGGGCGCGTGGACGCGGCGCTCTACGCCGACTGAGGCCGCGCCGGCGATCCGTCGCGCCCGGCCCCGCCCGGCCCATCGCCCCGTGATTTCGTGCACGGACGGCGTCTTCGGTCACGGTTCGAATGCGCATACGTGAACAGAACGTGATGCACCGAATCGTCACGCAGCCGACGCGCCCCCGCGGTGCGGCGCACGCAGACCCGGCCCGTCACGCGCTTCTGGGCGAAGCGCGGTAGCTTCGAAGGCGACGAGGATCACCATGGCGACCATCTTCTATGGAGTGGCAGGCGAAGGGCGCGGACACGCGGCGCGCGCCTTTGCCCTCGTCGAGGCGCTCAAGCACGAGCACGAGATGATCCTCTACGCCTCGGGCCACGCCTACGAGATGCTCGCGCCGGTCTACCTCGGCACGGACGTGCAGGTGTACCGGCTGCCGGACGTGGCCTTCCGCTACGACGGCGAGGGCAAGCTCAGCTACCTGCGCACGGGCCTCGGCAACGCGCACTACATCTGGCGGCTGCCGCAGCTGGTGCGGATGGTGCTCCGGCACATGGACCGGAAGAAGCCGGATCTCGTGCTCAGCGACTTCGAGCCCGTGCTCCCGCGCGCGGCCAACGAGGCGGGCATCCCCTTCTTGAGCGTCGACCACCAGCATTTCTTGCTGCACTACGACCTGCAGGGCCTGCAGCCGAAGCTCCGCAACTACGCGAACTTCATGGCTCCCTTCATCACCGCTTGGTACCAGGGCCAGGCCGAGTCGGTGGTGAGCTCCTTCTACTTCCCGCCACTCAAGCCCACGACGGAGCGCGTGACGCAGATCGGCGTGCTGCTCCGCGACGAGGTGCGCCACGCCGCCGTGACCGACGAGGGGCATCTCGTGGCCTACGTGCGCCGGGACGCGGACGACGCCTTCCTCGACGCGCTCCGCGATTGCGGCCGCCCCGTGAAGGCCTACGGGCTCGGGGAGCGCGCGCCGCGCGGGTCGCTCAGCTTTCACCCCATTCACCCGGTCACCTTCATCGAGGACCTGGCGAGCTGCACCGCGCTCGTGACCACCGCCGGCAACCAGCTCGTTGGAGAGAGCCTCTTTTTGGGCAAGCCCGTGCTCGCGCTGCCCGAGGTGGGCAACTTCGAGCAGGAGATCAACGCGCACTTCCTGGTGCAGGGCGGCGGCGGCCTCAAAGCCGAGCTGGAGCGGCTCTCGTCCCTCGACGTGCAGCGCTTCATCGACGCCGTGCCCACGCTGCGCCAGCGCATCGACCGGCAGCGCATCGATGGCCTGCCCGCCGCCGTGGAGCGCATCGAAGCGCACCTCGCCGCGCCCGTGCGGCCCTCCTCGGTCAACGAGCCCGTCAAGGTCTACGCGGCGCTGCTCCAGGCCGCCGTGCGGCCGGCCTACCTGGTCTGAGCCGGGCGTTCCGTGCCTGCGCCGCGCGGCGGGGCGCGTTCCACCACCACGTCGCGCTGTTCGTCGCCGCGCACCACCGTGAGCGTGACCTCGCTGCCCGCCGGGCCCCGCAGCCGGCCCACGGCCTCCACGTAGGACATGGAACGCACGGGCTCGCCGTCGATGGCCACGATGCGGTCCTCGGGCGCCAGCCCCGCGCGCGCCGCGGGCCCCGGCGGCACGTCGAGCACGCGGAAGCCCCGCGCCTCCGAATAGGCCAGCCGCGCGTGAATCACCCCCGGCGCCCCGCCGCCGCAGGCGAGCGCGCCGCAGGCCAGCAGCAGCCCCGCGGCGACGCCGCGCGCCGCTCGACCGCGCGTCACGGGCCCGCGTCGCTCATGAAGGCGTCCATGCCGGCGTCGCTCATGCCGGCGTCGCTCATGCCGGCGTCCATGCCGGCGTCCATGCCGGCGTCCGGGCCCGCGTCCGGGCCTGCGTCCGGGGGCGCGGCGCGTTCGCCGGGCACGGTCACCGCGAGCGTCACGCTGTCGAGCACCTGCCCGTCGCCCACGATGTCCACCTGGAAGCGGAAGCGCTGGTCGTAGTCCTCGGGCCGCACCCGGTCGTTGCGGAGCACGATGGCGAAGACGAGCTCGGCGCCGAAGGGCGCGTCGACGAAGGTGTCGTCGATGCCGTCGAGGGGGCGAAGATCGCGGAGCTCCGGCGGCGTCGTGCCCATGGCCAGCCGGGCCTCCCGCGCCTCCACGGCTTGCACGAAGCCCAGCCGGTCGTCGCGCACCACGCCGTAGACCTCGCCGAAACGCACCGAGTCGACGAGGCCCGCCACCGCGTCCACGACGGCGTCCGAGAGCCCCGTGCCGTCGCTCGCGATATCGAAGACCAGCGGGCAGACGGCGCCCAGCGGCGCGCGGAAGCTGCCGCCGAGGCCCGTCGCGCAGCCCTCCGGCGCTGCCGGCACCACGGCGCCGGTCTGCACAGCCAGGGCCTCGAGCTCCGGGCGCGCCGAGACCTCGCTCGCCACGCCGAGCACGCGCGCCTCCACGTCGGTCATTGCCGCCACCACGTCGGCGAAGCCGCGCGTGCCGC
>JBCCAW010000427.1:0-5284 GCA_039814655.1 Myxococcota bacterium
GGCCGCTCTGGATCTCGCAAGCGCCGGACAAGAGGCCCGGCATGGCGAAGAAGGCCGTGGTAAGCGCCTCGTTGCTCGCGGGGTCGACGTAGGGGCCGAACTCGCTGAAGTCGCTCTCGTCTTCGATCTCGAACGCGGCGCCATTCGCCCAGGTGTCGGAGAGCGGCGCCGTGCCTCCGCCGAGCGCCGCGGGGTGCGTGCACGCTCCGATCAGGGGCGGGGTCGCTCCGGGTCGAGGCACGGCGAAGAACGCGCCTACCCCGGCAGGCTCGGTGGCTCGGTACGAGGAGAACGTGACGACGCAGCCGGGCTGGTCGGCGGCGGCGCAGAGCGGCGTGCTCGAGAAGGTGCCTCCGGCCACCTCCATCGCTCCCGTCTCCGGGTCCCACGGCACGACGATCGACGGGTACGGGCCGATGAGATGCGCGGCGACCAGGCGCTCCGAAAGCGCCGGCGACGTCTCGATCTCCTCCTGGAGCAGCCGCGCGAGAAGCCCGCTCCCCTGAGAGTGGCCGAGGAGAAGGAAGGGCCGACCGGGACGCTCCGCGAGGTACTGCACGAACGCGCCGAGCACGTCCGCGTAGGCGGTGTCCAAGAGCGTGCTGTCGGCGACCGAGCGCGGGAGCGCCGCGACCGTCACCTGCCGATAGAGCGGGGCGTAGAGCTCGCAGAGCTCGCCGTAGCGGGCCGCCTGTAGGAACGTGACCCCGATCTCCGCGTCGGGGACGAGGTCCGAGTAGTCACCCTCGTCGTCACTGACCGTCGGGTACACGTAGAAGCAGTCGAAGGACGGGTCGGTGGCGCGCTCGATGGTTCGGATCGTCGCGGTCCCGTCATCCGCGACGTCGGTGACGTCGAGTGGTGCGCTTCGGCAGACGTCGTCGCTGGCGCCGAGGTCCGGATGGCAGAGCCAGAGATCGCGGTCGGTGTAGTCGAGGCCGTCGCCGGTCGTGCTGGCGTCCGCGGGAGTCATCCCGTCCGGGCTGGCGTCCGAAACGGCCGTGCCGCCGTCCACGCTCGCGTCGTCGTCGCCGCATCCCGTTCCGGCGGCGATACAAGCGAGCATCAAGGATGGGAGAGCGAGTGCGCGTACTGCACGGATAGACGCGAGGCTGCTCGCGGCAGGAACGGTTTCGGCCAGTGTGGCGTGCATGGTCTTCTCCCTACGCGGTCCTCAGCGGGTGCGTCGTCGGCGTCGTCCTGACACACGCGCGAGAGGCTACACGAGGAGCTCGGTCGCGACAGACCCTGCGTACGCGCGATCGCCTTCCATGCTCACGCTCAGCCCGAGCGCGCGGAGGCCAGCGTTGTAGACCTCCGTTGCCTGCCGGTCGACGTCGATCACGCCCGTGCGCAGGCGGCCGCTGGTCCGGCTGACGAGGTGAAAGACATCCTCGACGTCGTGGACGCGTCCGTTGCCGAGCTCCGTGCCCGCGATGACGAGCGCGTTGTCGAGCAGCGTACCGCCGTTCGCGTCGACCACCGTGTCGTCCATTCGCTCGAAGAGATGCGCCATTTCCGCGGCGTAGAGCCACACGTGGTCGAGCATGAGCGCTTCCACGGGGCCGGGCGCCAGCCGGTGCCAATACTCGTGGGTCGTCTCCGCGTCGTCGTAGCTCCGGGTCTGCCCGTCGGCGTCGTGGCTCCCGTAGAGGCGGATGCGCTCGCCGCCGCTCGTGAGCTGGAGGTTGCCAAAGCGGCAGAGGTCGCATTGGAAGGCCAAAACGCTCACGTCGACCATCGCGCGCCAAAGACGCATCCAGCGGCTCACGTCCATGCGCACGTCCTCGCGGTTGGTCGTGCTCTTGATCGCCAGCATCTCCGGGTGGTCGAAGTCGCCCGGGTCCTCGGCGCGACAGGTCGGCGGGGGCGCGTCCATCTCGGCCTCCGGGTCGAAAATGCCGAGCTCGAGCTCGCGAATCTTCTCCACGTGGAGCGCCACCTTGGCCTTGCTCTCGGCGCTCAGCCCAAAGGCCTCGCTCGTCACGTAGCGATACTGCGCGAGCGCCGAGTCGAGGACGCTCCGCGCGTAGCGGTCCTCACGGGCTCGGGCGAGCTCGGCTTCCGTCGGCGGTCCGCCCGCGCCCCCCGGATCCACCGGCAAGCTACCGAAGGTGCGGTCGAAGAGGCGCTTCGGGTCCTCGATGGGCGCGTCCGTAGGGATGGCGGGCGCCGCCCAGCTGTGAATGTGGCGCTGCTGCGCCTCCTGACGCGAGTAGCTCCCGGCGATGAGCGATTGGATGCGCGTCGGGGCACGGCCCCCGTAGGCCGCCTGCAGCACGCGCTGGTCGATGCTCGCGCCGGTGCGATGCCCGCCGACGAAAACCGTTTCCGAGCCAAGGCCGTGGTTCCCCGTCGAGCGGCTGCCCTTCTCGTAAAAGACGCCGCGCACCAGAGCGATCTTGTCCGCAACCCGCTGGAGCGGCTGGAGATGCGGGCTCGCGAAGCCGTCCCGCTGGTAGGCGGAGGGGATGCCCAGGCCGAAGTAAAAGGTGAGGACGCGCGGCGGCGGCGGCGGATCTGCCGCGAAGACACTAGCCGCGCGCATCTCCGAGAGGAAAGGCAGGCCGAGGGCGATGCCCCCGGCACCGCGAAGCAACGTCCGCCGGCTGAGCACGCGCCGGTACCCCGGGTTCCGCGAGCGTTGCTTCATCGCGCCTCCCCTTCCGGTGCGAGGCGCATGAACGTGGGGTGCGTGGCGATGGCCACGAGCAGGTCCACGTAGGTCCCCCCGGCGCGCCGCGCCGCATCCTCCACCTGGAGCACCAGGCAGCGATCCGACGCCCCCTCGCCGAGGCCGCGCCGTAGGGCGTAGACGAGGGGCTTCTCCGCCAGGCATCGGTGCACGGCCGGCAGCTCCGCGAGGCCGTCGATGAGCTCGCCCACGTCGTCGTAGCCCCGGAGCACCTCGCCGTTCTCGCTCGGGATCCAGCCATCTTCGCGCGTCGCGTTCCCGTGCGCGTCCACGGTCTGGTAGCGCCCCGTCCCGTCGAAGGGCTCGAAGGCGTAGGCGAGCGGGTCGAAGGCGCGATGGCAGAGGCCGCACTCGCCCGTGCCCGGGTCGAGGCGTTCCTCGCTTCGGGCGCGCTCGGAGGCCGTTTCCGAAAGCGAGGTCGTCGTCGTGTCGACGCCCGCCGGCGGGTCCGGGATGTCCCGGCAGGTGAGCGCCCGGAGCAAGAAGAGTCCGCGGCTCACGACGGAGGGCCGGTTGCCATTCGCATGCGACGCGAGCACCGCCGGCTGGGTAAGGAGCCCGCGGCGCTCGGGCACGCCGCTCAGGTCGACGGGCGTCATCGCGTCCGGGGCCTCGAGGCCGTACACGTCCGCGAGCTCCGGCGCGAGGTAGGTCCAGTCGGCCGTAATCAGGTCGATGAGGCCGCCCGGCGCCTCGCCCCAGAGCACGTCGCGGGTAAAGGCCTCGGTCTCGGCGCGCATGGCGGCTTTGGTCGCGTCATCGAGGCCGCGCACGGCCTGCTCGAGGCGCTCGAGAGCGATCCAATCCTCGACGAACGCGAGCGACGCCGTGAGCGCGCGCGGGTCTTCCGCGAGGCGTCGTACTTCGGCTTCGATGCCCGCGGGCGTGTCCAACGCGCCCGCATCCGCCGCGTCCCGGAGCGCCTGGTCCGGCCCCGAGGCCCAGACGAGGTAGGAGATGCGGCTCGCGAGCTCCCGCGGCGAGACGCGCTCCCCCGCGCTCCGATCTTCCAGGTGGTAGAGGAACTGCGGCGACTGGACCATGGCCCGGACCACCAGCCGGGCCGCCACGTCGAAGCCCTCGCCTTCGGTCGCCACCACGTCGAAGAGCGGCAGAAACCCCTCGACCTCCACCGCGCGTAGCGGCCGGCGGAAGAGCCGCTCGCCGAGCGCTGCGATAAAGGGCCGGGCGCAAATGAGCGTCATGTCCACGCAGGCCGTGAAGGGCGCGAGATCCGCCGCCTCCGCCGCCGCTTCGCCGAGGGCAGCGAACCCCAGCACGTGGTCGAAGGTGGTCGTTTGGGCCCGGCTACTCGTGCGGGCCGGCGCACGCGTGTCGGCGGGAAGCACGAGCGCATCGCCCCGGAGAGCACCTGGCCGCAGCGCCAGCGCGTCCCGGAGGCTGCGGCGCACTTCGTCTCGGGTGAGCCGAGCGAGCACGGACGCGCCCGCCGGCGCAGGCACCATCGCGCAGGCGTCCAGGTTCGCCCGTGCGGGCGACGCCGGCGCGGGTGGAGGCACGGCAGGCTCGGCGATGGCGCCGGTGCAGGCGAGGGCGAAGCTCAGCGCGGCGCCCGTGGGCAGCATCCGCGTTCGCGAGCCGGCGGTCTTTCGGGCCCCCATGGCGCGCTCTACGGTAGGCGATGCGCAGAGCGGCCGCCGTGACGGAAAGGCTACGCTCGTTCGAGCGCGCGGAGCCCCACGGCATCGAGCACGTAGCGGCGCTGGTCCGACGGATCGTCCGGGTCGGGGCGCGTCGCAGCGAAGTGAAATCCGAGCGCCTCGAGGGCGGTCATTCCCGTCCCTCGCTTGAATGCCGCCCGAAAGTTCGACGCCGTAGAAAAACCAAGGCGGGGCGCGACATCCTCCAAGTCGGATAGTGTGAGAGATGACGCCGCCAAGATGAATAGAATCCGCGACGGGGACGCCATCTTCGGTGAGGTTCAGCGGAATCCATCCTATGGAGCCCTGGCGGATCTGATTGTTGCTGCTGTATACGAAGATGCGCTGGAGGTGACGCGCGTTGAGTGTAGTGTTTTGGGGTTCGTGACGGGGTTCGGTTACCTGCAGTGTATTGTGAATCCGGAGGGGGAGCCCTTCGCGCTCCGCCACGAAGGACGGGAAGGTCACGAAGACGACGACGTCAAGCTCGTCGGAGTAGGCGGCGACCACGAGCGGCTCGACGCTGACCACGACGGCGGGCTGCCCATCGCCGTAGCGCGTGCACTCGCTCAGCCACCACTCGCGGCGACGGCGGAAGAACCACGCGACGAAGCGGTCCCAGGGCCCGAAGCACCGGCGCACCAGCTCGCGGTACTTGCCCGTCGCGATGGGAACGCCCCCGGGATTGGACGCGAGGTTGGCGTAGTAGGGCTCCTCCTCAGTCGCGTCCGACACGTCGGAGCGAACGGTCCGGCAGGGCGGGTCGCGCTGTCAACCGGCAAGCGCAGTTAGCGTCCAGCCATGTGGTGTCGGAGCCGCCCGCAGCCCGGACCCCCTCCTGAGCTTGCTCGGGGGGACGGGCGAAGGGGGGCTCCCCAACGAAGCGACCACCGCGCCATCCTGAAGTTGCAAAACCCAGGAAGGACGA
>JBCCAW010000360.1:0-6175 GCA_039814655.1 Myxococcota bacterium
CCGACGGCCGGAGCACCCCCGTCGTCTGCACGGCGATGCGCCCGCCACCCCCGGGCCGCCGCGCCGCCGCTTCGCGCGCTGGCTCAGCCCGCACCGTCGCCCGCCCCGCACGCGCTCGGCGCGCCGCGGTCCGCGCGCTCCAGGATTCGAAGGCCTGGCGGGCTTCCGTCTCTGCGGGGCCGCCGCCGGGGACCAGCGGATCCCAATCGCGAAACCCGCCGCCCCCGGGCCGAAGGGGCGTGGGCAGCCCGGCCAGGTCCCACCAGTCGACCTCGCCGGCTGGCACCCGATGGCGCCCACCACGAACGCCATGGAGCTGCCCGCTCAGCCCCGGCGCGCGGCGGAGCACGAGCTCGCGCCCCGTCGCCAGCTCCACGGCCGGTACCGCCGCGGGCTCGGAACGCGCGGCCGGTCGAAGCGCCTTCGCGAGCGGCGCGACCCACACCTCGGTCTGGGGGAAGTCCGCGTGTGCGGGCACGACCAGCACGTCTCTCGCCCGCGTCGCCGCGACGTAGAGCACGCGATCTTCTTCGGCCGCGTCCTCGCGGCACACGGCCTCGGCATGGGCCGTCAGCTCGGCGGGCTGGCATCCAGCGAGGGGCATGGCCCAGAGCCGCGCGGGCCCGTCCACGTAGCGGCTCGGCCGCTCACGGCTGCGCTTCGACATGGGGTTAGCGAGCACCACCACCGGCGCCTCGAGGCCCTTCGCCGCGTGCACGGTCATGAGCCGCACGCCGTCGGCGTCCTCCTCGAGGAGCGGCACGTCGCGCACCCGGTCCGACGCCTTCGCCTCGTCGAAGCGCCGGAGAAACGCGCGAAAGCTCGTCGGCGCCGACGCGTCGAAGCGCCGTGCCTCGCCCACGAAGCGCTCCACGTTGGCCAGCACCTGGTCGCCGGCCCACCACCAGCCGAAGGCCGCGTGCGTGCGCGTGTTCGCGAGGAGCGCGCCGAGGGTCTCGGCCACGGGGCGCCGGTTGCGCCCGACGTGGGCCTCGCGGATTAGCGCGAGCGCCCGGAAGATGATGGCGTCTTCACCATCGCTCGCCTTCTCGGGAAGGAAGGGGTGCAGGGCCCCGTGCCGGGCGCGAAAGGCGAGCAGGCTGCCGTCCGTGAGGCCGAAGAGGGGCCCGCGGAGCGTGGCGTAGACGGCCAGCGCGTCGTCCGGGTGCTCGACGGCGCCGAGCGCGGTCCGGAGCGCGACCACCTCCTCGCGGTCGTGGAAAGCCCGCCCGCCATGGAGCACATGGGGCAGCCCGTGCGCCTCGAGGGCGCGGACGAAGGCCCCGGCCACGTCCTTCCAACGGCTGACGAGGTTCCGGAACAGCAGCGTCACGTCCCGGGCCTGAAGCGGCCGACACTGCCCGGCCACCTCGACCTCCAGCCCACTGTCGATGAGCTGGCGCAAGAACGCCGCCACGGTCCGCGGGTACTCGTCGTCCACCTTGCCCGAGGCGAGATGCGGGACGCCGCGATACGGCATCTTCGCGTCAGGCCAATAGGGGTCCGGATAGGCGAGCGCCACGACGGCTGGCCCCGTCCCCTCGCCGCGGACCGGCGCGAGGGGCACGTGCGCCGCCTGCACGCCGGCCTCGCCGTCGCCGAAGGCTTCGGCGAAAGCCGCGTTCAGCACACGCTGAATCGCCGGCCGCGCGCGGAAGCTCGCGCGCAGCGCCAGCACCTCCCCACCGGCGGCGAGCACGCGCGCTTTGACGTCCTCGTAGACGGCCAGGTCCGCCCGGCGGAAGCGATAGATCGCCTGCTTCGGGTCTCCGACGACGAAGAGCTTGCCCGGCGCCAGCCGCGCCTCGCGCCAGCCGTCGCTCCCCCCGGCCTCCGCCGCGAGCAACACCAGGATCTCGGCCTGGAGCGGGTCCGTGTCCTGGAACTCGTCCACGAAGACGCGCTGCACCTCGGCGCGGAGCGTCTCCCGCACACCGTCACGCTCCCGCAGCAGGTCCCGGGTCCGGAGCAGGAGGTCGAGAAAGTCGACGCTCCCCGTGCGCTGCTTCCGCTCGGCGTAGGCCTCGAGCACGGGCCGGAGATCGCGCTGCAGCGCCGCCGCGAGGTCCGCCTCCGCCGCCTGGCGAAAGGCCACCAGCTTCCCGTGCAGCGCGTCGCGCTCCGCCAAGATCGCGTCCCGGGCGCCGGCGAAGCTGCGTTGGCTGCCCTTCCAGCTCCACATCTTCTTCTTCTGGAAGTGCGTGAGCAGTCCCGTGAGCTCCTGCTCGAGCCGGTCCTCCGCGTCCCGGGCGAGGCGCGCTCGCGTCGCCGCGTCGCGCGGCGTGCCCTCGCGCGCGGCGGCGCGCGCGTCGATCTCGGCCGCCGCGTCGCGCATCATGACCAGCGCCTTGCGCAGCCAGTCGTCCTCCCTCGGCTCCTCCGTCGCCCGGGCGCCCAGCGACCGCATGCCCGCCACGATGGCCTCCATGGCGGCCGCCCGGTCGAAGCCCTCGGGCCGCGACCAGGGCGCGTCGTGATCCCGATGCTCGGCGAGGCGATGGACCACGCCAAAGATCCGATCCGAGGGCGTGTCCCCGTAGCCCGTGGGCCGGCGCAGCACGCGCGCGACGCCCTCCGGCGGGTCGTCCAGCACCTCCGAGAGCCAGCGGTCGAGCACGGCCCGAAGCTCCCGGTCCCGGCTCTCTCCGTCGAGGGTCTCGAAGGCCGGATCCACCGCGGCCTCGACGGGATGGGCGCGGAGCAAGTCGGCGCAGAAGCCGTGAATGGTCCCAATGGAGGCCACCTCGAGCTCCGCCAGCGCCGCGGTGAAGCGCGCACGCACGAGGTCGTCCTCCGCGGCCAGCCGCGCCCCTTCGAGGGCTTCGCGTACGCGGAGTTTAAGCTCGCCGGCGGCCTTGTGCGTGAAGGTGACGACGACCATGCGCCGCAGCGCGTCGCCGGCCGCCACGCACGCGACGAGGCGCTCCACGAGCGCGGTGGTCTTGCCCGTACCGGCGGCGGCCTCGACCAGGAAGGTCGCGCCGAGGTCGCCAGCGATGCGGGCGCGGGCCTCCGCGTCCACCAGCGGCGCGTCGTCGCTCATTGCCGCCCCCGCAGCGCGACCAGGCTCGCCAGCGGCCCTCCGCGCTTGTTTTTGGTGCGTCGCTCTTCGTGCGGACCGCACACCTCGGCGTAGTCGCACCAGCGACAGGCGCCCTCGAGGGGCGCCGCGGGCAAGAAGCCACGCTCCACGGCCTCGTCCACGGCGCGCACCACCACGCGCAGCTCCTCGCGGCCGGCGTCGTCGAGGACCACGTGCCGCTCCTCGAAGCCGCCGCGGGCCGTGCAGTAGTGCAGCCGGCCGCCCAGCACGCGCGCTTCGGGCCGGAGCTCTTCGAGGGCCCGCGCATAGAGCAGCGGCTGGAGCGCGCGACCGCCGGCGATGCGCGGCTCGTTCCGCGCGCCGAGGTAAGGCGGCACGCGGCCGGTCTTGTGGTCCGTCGCCCGAAGCGATTCCTCCGAGGCCTCGACGAGATCGATGGCGCCCCGGAGACGCATGGACACGCCCTCGCCAAGGTCGAGGGGGACCGGAGCGTCCTGGCTCGCGGCGTCGCGCCGCGGGGTCTCGCCGGGCGCGGTCCGGAGACCGAAGGCGAGCTCGAAGGCCTCGGGCTCCCAGCCCTCGTCGAGGGCCGTGCGGTGGAGGGCGCCGAGCCAGCGATGCAGGTCACCGCGCAGCGTCTCGAGCGCGTCCTCCCAGACCCGGGGAATCGCCGGCGCCAGGAGCTCCTCGTACTCGGCGGCGACCCGGTCGAAGGCCGCGTCGAGCACGGCACCGGCCGCTGCATGCACCTGCGGGTGGGCCAGGGGCCGAAGGCCGGCGTCGCGCAGATCCCGGAGCGTCTCGAACTGCACGTCGTGCACGAGCGAGCCGCGCTGAAGCGCGTCGAGGGTCTCGATGGCCTCCGGCGTCTCCCGCGGCTGGAGCTTCAGCAGGTGGTAGAGGGCGAACTGGTAGGGGCAGGAGGCGAAGCGCTGGAGCCCCGTGGCGGAGTAGCTCCGCGCCGCCGTCCGGTGTGGCGCAAGCAGCTCCGCGAGCTCGCCGCCTTCGGTCGCGATGAGCCCGTCGGCGGCGGTCCATTTCTTCGTGCGCCAGCGCCGCGCGCGCTGGCCTAGCGCACGCTTCAGGAAAGGCGCGTCGTGCAGGTGCGCGAGCGCGCCTTTCGCGCCGCCCTCGAGCGCCCGCCGGAGCATGGAGAGGTCGTGCTCGGCGACGTCGATGGCCGCGTCCGGATCTGCCGGCGCGGGCCAGCCGACGCGCGCGGTGGTCGCGGCCGTCGCCTGGGCGGCGAGCTCCGCGTAGCGGGGCAGGCGCCCTTCTGCGGCGCGCACCAGCTCGAGGGCGTAGAAGCTGGGTACCCGGGAGCGGCCCTCCGCCGCCTCGAGCGTCGACCAGCTCGCGATGACCCGGCGCTCGGCCGCGCCCACGGCCAGGCGAAGGCGCCCGCGCTCCTCCTCGGCGAGCACGCGCCGCGTCGGCAGCCCGAGCGCCTCCCGGGCCTCCTCGCCGAGGAGCGGGTCCGCGCGGAGTTTCGGCGGGAAGACGCCCTCGGCGAGGCCCGGGATGGCCACCACGTCGAAGTCCCGGCCACGGAGCGCGCTCACGCTCGCCACGAGCACGCCCCGGTCGGCGGCTTCCGGGCCCTCGACGAGGTCCGCGAGGCGCGGGCGGAGCACGTTCTCGACCTCCACGCGCGAGACCGGCGTCACCGGCGCGAGGGGCTGCAGCTCGGCCAACACCTGGAGCACGCGCTCCGGCGACCGAATGGCGCGGCTGGTCAGGGCCCGGAGCGCTGCGAGCCAGTCCCCCCAGGACGCGCCTTCGGCCGGGAGCTCCTCGAGCGCGGCGAGCGTGGGCAGCGCGAAGCCCTCGAGCGCGTCGAGCGCGTCGAGGCGGGCGTCGTAGCGCGCGCGTTCCGGGGCCTCCGCGTCCAACGCGGCGAGGGCCCGCTCCGTCGCAGCGCGCAGCGCGGCGAGGCGTCGGGTCCAGCGGGCGCGCCCGCCAATGACCGCCGCGTCCTCGAGGAGCCGTTCCCAGCGCCGTGGCGTCCGAAGCGTGCCGTGCAGCGCCGGTCCCTCCAGACCGGCATGCGCCACGTCCGCGGCGCCCGGGGTTGCGGCGCCCGGGGTTGCGGCGGCGACGTCCTCGGGCATCGGCAGGCGCGGCGCGTCCTCGTCCTCGCGTGCCGGGGGCACCCAGAGCGCCGCGTCCGGGAGCGCCGGAGGAGGCGCGCCCGCGTCGAGGGAGGGCAGCACGCCGAGGCTCAGGTACGCTGCGAAGGCCCGCGCCGAGTAATCCTCGCTGCGGCAGCGGAGGAGCGCGAGGAGCGCACGCCCCCCGGGGTCCGGCCGCCGCGTCCCGGCCTCGAAGCGCGCCGGCACGCCCGCCCGACCGAGGGCCTCGGCAAAGGCCGCGCGCTGCCGTGGCGGGTCCCGGAGCGCGATGGCCATGCGGTCGAAGACCACGCCCTCGTCCGCGGCCGCGAGCAAGCGGCGCACCACCTCCACGGCCTCCCGCGCCTCGCCGCCGGCGGCGAGCACCACCAGCGTACCGTCCGCCGCGCCCCCGTCGACGCCGGCCTCGAAGAGCCCGGTCTGGACGCGGCCGAGGGCGCCGGGGCCTACGGATTCGTGCGCCTGCACGCGCGGCGCGGCCAACGCGGCCTGCAGCGCGTCGCGGCCCCGCGCGTCGCCGGCGGGCAGCGTGAGCAGAACATGCTCCGCCCGCGCGCCGAGCGCTGCCACGAGCGCCGCCTCGGGCCCTTCGATGCCCGCCGGATCGAGGAGCACGACGAGCGTGCGCCCGAGCGCCTCTTGCGGGGCCGAGAGCGCGCGGGTCGCCGCCGCCACCACGCCGGCCCGGTCGACGAGCTGCGCAGCCTCGAGCTCCCGCACGTAGGCGGCGAAGAGCGACGCGATGCCCCCGGCGCCTGGCGCCCCCGCGAGATCGTCCGGACCCCGCCCCGAGCGCCGGAGGTCCTTCAGCGTGCGCGCCAGGGCCCGGGGGAAGCCCGGCATCGCTCCGAGCGGCGCGAGGGGCCCGAGCCTGCCGGCCTCTCGTTCCCGGTAGACGACGCGCGTGACGAGCGCCTCGAGGCCGAGGCCGGACACCGGCGTGCGGCCTTCGGCGTCCAGCACCGGGGCCGCGAGGCGCCCGAGCAGCGTGCCGTGGGCG
>JBCCAW010000619.1:0-3464 GCA_039814655.1 Myxococcota bacterium
CTCCCCCGGCGCCGGGTCGAGGCGCGTCTTCGGCGCCACGAACATGGACAGGCCCTTGTAGCCCGGCTCGTCCAGGTTGGTCCGCGCGAGCAGCGTCATGAGATCCGCGCGCACGCCGTGGGTGATCCAGGTCTTCTGGCCGAAGACCCGGTAGCTCCCGTCGTCCTGCTTTTCGGCGCGGGTGCCGAGGTGCGCGAGGTCCGAGCCGGTGTTGGGCTCCGTGAATACGGCCGTCGGGAGGATCTCTCCCGAGCTGATCTTCGGCAGCAGCGTCTTCTTCTGCTCCTCCGTGCCGCCGCCGAGGATCAGCTCTGCGGCGATTTCGGCGCGCGTGCCCAGGCTGCCCACGCCGATGTAGCCGCGGCTGAGCTCCTCGGTCACGACGCACATGGCGACCTTCGAGAGCCCGAGGCCGCCGAACTCTTCGGGCACCGTGAGCCCGAAGACACCGAGCTCCGCCATCTGGTCGAGGAGCGCCTGCGGGATCAGCACGTCCTGCTGGTGAATCTCCTGGGCCTTGGGGATGACCTCGGCCTCTACGAAGCGCGCGAACTGCGTGCGGATCTCGGCGAGCAGCTCGCCGTCCTCGTCCTCCTGCAGGCCCCAATCTCCGAAGCCGCTCTCCTGAGCGGCCTTCGCGATCTCCACGTAGGCCTCGGCGCTCGCGTGCGCTTCGCTGAAGGCCACCACGCTCGGCTGGAGCACGGTCTCCTGGAGCTCGGCTTCGCTGAGCCCAAGCTCGCTCATGCCCACGGTCTCGCAGGGGCCGATCTCGATGCCGCCGCGGAGCGACCGGGCGAGCTCTCCCACGTAGGCCTGCGCGATGCGCAGCTCGAGGTCGCCGGCGACGCGTCGCGCCCAGGCCGTCATCTCGCGCGCGGCGAAGGCCTCCGTCGCCAGGTAGGCCAGTCCGTGGGCGGCGAGCTGGTTCTCGTTGAGGAGCCGTCCCTTCGGGCGCCCCTCCGGCGCGAAGCGCGCCTTGGCCTTGGCGAGCGCCTTCGCGTAGAGCGCGTCGATGGTCTCGGTGACGGCCTCGAGGGTGGCCGGCTCGGTGCCGTGCGCCTTCGCGGGCAGGGTCTCACTCGCTACGGTCTGCATCGTCACAGGCCTAGGCTCCCTCGTTCATGACGGCGAGCGTCTCTTCGAAGTTCTTGAGGCCCGGGCGGGGAGCGCCCACCAGGGCGGCGATGGTCCCGTAGACCTCGTTCGCGCGCATCTTGCTGTGCGCCTTGGCGAGGTCCTTCCAGGCGAAGGTCTCCGTGAGCACGGGCTTCACCAGGCCCTGCTGAACGAGCTTGTTGGCGCGGCCGGCGCTGTCGGCGTCCGCGAAGTGCGAACCGATGATGCGCTTTTGGCTCATCCAGAGGTGCCGCACGTCGAAGGTGAGCTCGAAGCCCGTCGTCGCGCCGCAGATCACGATGCGCCCGTACTTGCTCGCGAGCCACACGCTGGCCGGGAAGGTCCGCTGGCCGACGTGCTCGAAGACCACCTCGACGCTCTTCTTCTCGCCGAGGATGTCCCAGATCCTCTTTCCAAAAGCCTTCATGTCCTGAAAGCGCGCCTTCTTCTGCTCCGGCGTCTCGTCCGGGTAGTACTGGAGGTTCGGGAAGTCCTTCCGGTTGATCACGCCGTGGGCGCCGAGGTCCATGGCGAGCTGCGCCTTTGCCTCGCTCGAGACCACGGCGATGGCGCGGGCGCCGGCGGCCTTGCAGAGCTGGATGCCAAAGACGCCGAGGCCGCCGCCGCCGCCCCATACCAAGACGTCCTCGCCGGGCTGGATGTCCGCCCGGTCGATGAGCATGCGGTGCGCGGTGAAGTAGACGAGGCCGTAGCTCGCGGCCTCCTCCCAGCTCAGGTCCTTGGGCTTCGGCAGGAGCTGTTGGCCCTGGGCGCGGGTAAACTGCGCGAAGGAGCCGTCCGGCGTTTCGTAGCCCCAGATGGTCTGCAGATCGCTCGTGCCCGCCTCGACGAGGTGGTTTCAGTGAATGATGACCTCGTCGCCGACCTTCCAGTTGCGGACCTTCGCGCCGACCTTCCAGACCACGCCGGAGCAGTCGCTGCCGGCGATGTGGAACGGGAGCCCGTGGGACTTGAGGATGTTCACGGGCTCGCCGAGGCCAGCCCAAATGGCGTTGTAGTTGATGCCCGCGGCCATCACCTGGACGATCACTTCGTCCGGGCCGATGTCCCACATGGGCATCTCTTCGAGCTGCATCGCCTGCTCGGGCTCACCGAAGCGCTCCGGACGAATGACCCAGGCGTGCATCTTCTCCGGCAGCACGCCGAGGGGCGGGAGCTTGCCTACGGGAACGAGGGTCGGGTGAATGCTGGCCTTGCTCGGTGCGGTCATGACGGGGTCTCGGCTTTCGGCGCTCCGGCGCCTTTCAAGTGGTCGAGAAGAGAGGTGGAGAGCGCGTCCACGACGAGGGGGACGGCGGAGCCGGGGAGGGCGTCGGCGATGCGCGCCCGGAGCGCGTCCGGGCCGCCGAGCTGGGCCACGCCGTGGCTCCCGTGTCGCGCCTGAAAGCGCGCGGCAGCCCAGGCGACCTCGCCAGCACGGCGCCGGGCCGGCAGCGCCGGCGCCGCCGCGGCGTGATGGGCTTCGAGGGCGTCGGCGAGCTCCTCGAGACCGCGGCCCGTGGTGGCGCTGGTCGCGAGAATGGCGAGCTGGCCGCCGAGGCCGATGCGCTCGGCCGTGGCCAGCGCGCTGCGAAGGTCGCTCAGGGCGCGCGTCGCGAGCGCCTCCTGGTCGGCCTTGTTGACGACGAGGAGGTCAGGGATCTCCATCACCCCGGCCTTGAGGAACTGGAGCGTGTCGCCGCTGCCGGGCTGGACGATGAGCGTCACCGTGTCGACCACGTCCCGGACCTCGGTCTCGGTCTGGCCCACGCCCGTGGTCTCCACGAGCACCACGTCGTGGGCGGCGAGCAGCACGCGGATGGCGGCGGGCGCCGCGTCGCTCAACCCGCCCGCGTGGCCGCCCGTGGCCAGGCTGCGGATGAAGAGGCCCGGGTCCGGCGCGCCGTCGCCCATGCGGGCCCGATCGCCGAGGAGGCTCCCGCCGCTGGCGAGGCTCGAGGGGTCGACGGCGACGACGCCCACGCGCTTGCCGCGCCGCCGAAGCGTGCGGGCCAGCGCGGCGCTGAGCGTGCTCTTGCCGACGCCCGGGGGTCCCGTGACGCCGACGACGTGGCCCGCTTCGGCAACGTCCTCGCGCACGAGGCGGAGCAGCTCCGCGATGCGGGCGCGGGCGGCGGGCCGGGCGTCTTCGACGAGGTTCAGGGCCTGCGCGACGGCCTGGCGTTCCTTCCGGCGGAGACCGGCGGCCAGCGCCTCGGGCCGGGCGCTCATGCCTGGGCCTCGGGTTGGGGCCGGCGAAGGAGCAGCTGGAGGAGGCCTGGCAGTGGAACGCATTCAACTGTTCCCTCGTCGTCGTCCTTCTCTACGCCATCCATGTTCATCGC
>JBCCAW010000123.1:0-12273 GCA_039814655.1 Myxococcota bacterium
GCGCCGGGCGCTCGTCGCTGCCGCGGAGGCGAGCGCCGCCAACCTGGGCTGGACGCCGGAGGACCGCTGGTACCTGACGCTCCCTCCGGCCCACGTGGGCGGCCTCTCGGTGCTCCTGCGCTGTTTGCTTGGCTGCCGGGCCGTCGTGCTCGGCCCCCCGCGCTTCTCTCCGGGAGCGACGGCTCGGGACCTCGCGGCGCATCGCATCACGCTGACCTCGCTCGTGCCCACGATGCTGCACCGGCTGCTCCACGCCGGCTGGCGCCCGCCGAGGAGCCTCCGCGCCGTGCTCCTGGGCGGAGCGCCGGCCACCGCCTCGCTGCTCGCCCGGGCGGAAGCCGCCGGCGTCCCGGCCCTCCCGACCTACGGTGCCACGGAGACGTGCGCGCAGGCGGCGACGCGTGCGCCGGGCACGCCGCCCACCGCGGCCGCGGGTGTCGGCCGGCCGCTCGCGGGCGTGGCCCTGCGCATCGTGGAGGGCCGGGTAGAGCTCCGCGGCCCCTCGCTCTTCGACGGCTACCTGGGAGCCGACGGTGCCCTGGACCCGGCCCGGACCGCGGACGGCTGGTGGCCCTCCGGAGACCTTGGCACGCTGGACGCCGCGGGGCAGCTCCATCTCCGCGGGCGCCGCGCCGACCTCATCGTGACCGGCGGCGAGAACGTCTACCCCGCGGAGGTGGAAGCGCGGCTGGCGGAGGTCCTGCCCGGTGCCCTCGCCGCCGTGGTGGGGCTGGCCGACGACGAGTGGGGCGAGCGCGTCGCCGTGGCCTTCGAAGGCACGGACGAGCGGTCGGCGCGGCAGGCGCTGGAGAGCGCGGCCCTCGTCGCGCACCAGCGGCCCCGGGCCTTGGCCCTGGTGCCCGAACTTCCGCGTACGCCCGCAGGCAAGATCGACCGCGGCGCCGTACGCCGCCTCGCGTTTCACGCCGTCGACACGCGCCGCCGCCGGGACGACGCCGGCGCTCTTCGCTGAGCCGCCCGTTACCGGGCCCGCACGGGAACGGGACCTTGGCCCGGGAAGGGATATACTCGCCCCGTGCGAAGAGGCGTGTGGTTTACCGTCGTGTTGGCCGCCTGCGCGGTCCCGGAACGCGACGGGCTCTTTCAGAGCGACGGCGGCGCCGACGCCGGGACCGTGTGCCCCGAGGGGCGACGGGACCTCGACGGCGACGGGGAGTGCGAGTGCGTCATCGAAGGGCCGGACGTCTGCGACCTCGTGGACAACGATTGCGACCCGAGCACGCCCAACGGGTCCGCGAGCGAAGGCTTCGGCGCCCGCTGCGACGGCATCGACGCAGACCTCTGTGAAGACGGTAGCGTGGGCTGCATCGGCGGCGTGCTCGCCTGTGACGACGCGAGCGACGACGACCCGGACGTATGCAACGGCGCGGACGACGATTGCGATCCGTCCACGCCCGACGGCAGCGGCGACCCGCGCGCGGGGACCGGCTGCGACGGCGACGACCCCGACGATTGCGCCGGCGGCCTCTTCGTCTGCGACGCCGGCGCGCTGCGCTGCGACGACCCCGGGGGCGCGGGCCAGGAAATCTGCGACGGCGTCGACAACGACTGCGATCCGTCGACGCCGGACGGGGCCGCGGACCCCATGGACGGCGCGGCATGCGACGGGCCCGACGCAGACCGGTGCGACGAGGGCACGCTCTCGTGCAGCGGCGGCGCGCTGAGCTGCAGCGACCGGAGCGGCGACAACCGCGAGCTCTGCAACGGCATGGACGACGACTGCCGGAGCGACACGCCGGATGGAACGGGAGAAGCCACGCTCGGCATGGCGTGCGATGGCGCGGATACGGACCTCTGCGCGGAAGGCGTCATCGAATGCCAGGCCGGCGTGCTTCGCTGCGGCGACACCACCGGCGATGACCGGGACCTCTGCAACGGGATGGACGACGACTGCGACCCGGCCAGCGCCGACGGATCCGAGGACGACGCCGTGGGCATGGCCTGTGACGGCGCGGACGCGGACGCCTGCACCGAGGGCGTGGTGCAGTGCGTGGGCGGCGGCACGGTCTGCGGCGACATGAGCGGCGACAACCTCGAGCTCTGCAACGACGCCGACGACGACTGCCGTCCCGGGACCGCCGATGGGGCCGACGACAGCCGCGTGGGCGTGGCCTGCGACGGCGAGGACACGGACGCCTGCCTCGAGGGCATCGTGCGCTGCGTCGCCGGCGGGCTCATCGCCTGCGACGACGCGACGGGCGACGACCTCGACTTCTGCAACGGCCTCGATGACGACTGCCGGCCCGAGACCTTGGACGGCTCGGCGGACCCTCTCGTGGGCGTACCCTGCGACGGGCCGGACGCGGACCTTTGCGAAGAAGGCACGTCGAGCTGCATGGCCGGCGAGGTGCTCTGCGACGACCTGAGCGGCGACGACGTCGAGGAGTGCAACGACGTCGACGACGACTGCGACGGCGAGGTCGACGAAGCGGTGAGCCGGGCGTGCGCGAACGACTGCGGCACGCCGGGCACGGAGGTGTGCGACGCGGGCGAGTTCGCCGACTGCGACGCGCCCCCGGAGCCGGACGAAGAGTGCAACGGCCTCGACGACGACTGCGACGGCGAGGTCGACGAAGCCGCGTGCGTTGGCTGCGCGCCCTTCGACGGGGCCGGCCGCATCTACCTCGTTTGCCTTTCGACGACCTGGGCCCTCGCGCGCGACGCCTGCGACGCGGCGGGCTACTCGCTCGTGACCATCGACGACGCGGCCGAGCAGACGCTCCTCGAGGACACCGTGGCTTCGGACCGGGAATACTGGATCGGCCTGAACGACCGCGCCGTCGAAGGCAGCTACGAGTGGGTCGACGGAACGGCGTTCAGCTTCAGCAGCTGGGACACTTCGGAACCGCGGGCGAGCAGCTCGGACGATTGCGTCCGCATGGACGACGGCCCGGGCCGGATGGCGGATTGGGAAGTCGCGAACTGCCTCGCCTTCGAGCGTTTCATCTGCGAAGCGGACGACCCGCGGGTCCCCTGAGCAAGCTCCGCGACCGAAGCGAGCTCAGCGGTAGGCCCAGAGCACCTGGTCCACGCTGACCGCGCCGCGGTCGACGACGAGGTGCTGGTAGGCGCCCTGGAGCTCCACGTCCGCCGCATGACGGCCGAACTGCGTGTAGAGGAAGTGCGTCAGCTCGCCCACGGTGAGCACGCGGTCGGCCGGGGCCCGGTCCGCCTCCCCGGTGACGGCCGTGCGCAAAAAATGGCTGAGGTAGCCGCCGGCCTGAAACTGGCTCGCGACGGAGCTGAGCACGTCCTCCTCGGAGCTGAAGAGACCGACGCGTCCCGGGCGCGTGACCAGGTCCTTGGCGAAGCCGCCGCTGTAGCAGGCGTCGAGGGCCGCGATGGAGACCTGGGCGCGGAGCCCGTCGAAGAGGCTGCCGAGCTCGTCGTCGAGCAAGGGGCCGTCGTGGAGCACGAGGAACTCGTCCGTCGCGTCGATCTCGCGCGCGTCCTGGCTCCCTGGGCGCTGGCCGCCATGGCCCGAGTAGAAGAAGAGAAAGACGTCGTCCGGACCGACCTCGCCGGCGAAGCGCTGCATAGCGCTTCGGATGTTCGCGGTGGTGGCCTGGTCGTCCGTGAGCAGCACCTGCCGGCTCGCGTCGAGGAGCCCTTCGTTTCGCAGCGCCTCGGCGAGCTTGATGGCGTCGTTGGCGCACTCCGGCAGGTCGCCGACGCCGGGCGGGTAGTCGGTGATGCCCGCGAAGAGGCCGAAGACGCGGCCGCCCGTGCCGGTGCCCGCATCGGCCGTGGCCCTCGCGGTCCCGCGCTCGAAGGCCAGGGCGTAGGCGCCGGTCTCGACGGCCTGGTAGCTCGTGACCGTGATCTGATAGGTGCCCGGCTCGGCCGCCGGGAGCTCGATGAGCGAGTCGCGCGTCCGGGCGTTCTCGTCGTCGTTGTCGAGCTGCCGTCCGCTCGGCGTGCGCACGAGGAGGTAGGGGTCGAAGGTACTGGAGCGGAGGCGAATGCGAACGGGCGTTCCGGGCGGGAAGGTCCGCGTGTAGCGGTCCGCGAGCTCCCCCGTGGACAGCGTCGCGTCACCGGCCGCGAGCGCGCCCTCCTGCGTCTCCCCCTGCGCGGCGACCGCCGGCTCCCCGGAGGCCGGCGTCGGGGCAGGCGTGGCGTCGCCGCGGCGGATCACGAGCTCGTAGGGCCCCGTCTCCCCGGGTTGGAAGCTCGTGACGAGGACGCGATGGACGCCGGCGCTTTGCGCCACGAAGTCGAGGCCCGCGTTCGTGCCTCCGCCGGGCGCGTCGTCGTTCTCGTGCTGCTGACCCGAAGGGTCTTTGACGATGACGTAAGTGTCGAAGGCCGCGCTCCGGACCTCGACGTGCACGTGCTCTCCGGCGACGAGCGTGAGCTCGTGCGTGTCGGCGAGCTCGCCGCTCGAGAGCGTCGCGTCCCCCGTCGCTAGCTGACCGTGCAGCGTGTCGCCGGCACCGGCGGCGGCGACGGAAGGCGCGGGCGTAGGCGTATCTCCGGCGCCCGCCTGCTCCGTGAGCGTGAGCTCGTAGCTCCCCGTCTCACCGGAGGAGTAGCTGGTGACGAGCACCTCGTGGGCGCCGGCTTCCGCCGTCTCGAAGAGCAGCCCAGCGTTGCGATCGGACGCGGAGACGTCGTCGTTGTCGCGCTGCTCCCCGCTCGGGGAGCGCACGATGAGGTAGGGGTCGAAGTCCGGGCTCGTGAGCCGCAGGTCCCAGCGCTGGCCCGGCTCCCAGGCGAAGGTGAAGCGGTCCGCGAGCTCCCCGCTCGAGAGCGTCGCGTCGCCGGCGGCGAGCTGCCCCGTGCGGACGAGCGCGTCTCCGCCAGGTCCCGCGCCCGCCGCGAGCGGAGCCGGCGCGCCGGAGGGCCGGGCCCCTTCGCTCACCTTGAGCTCGTAGGCCCCGCGCATGCCCGTGCGATACGCCGTCGCTACCACCCGGTACACCCCGTCCTCAGGAAGCTCGATCTCCAGCGCCGCGTGCGTCGTGCCGCCGCTATCGTCGTTCTCAAAGTGGCGCCCGCTCGGCGCGATGAGGAGCAGGTAGGGGTCGAAGGCGTCGGAGCGAAGCTCCAGGCGGATCGTCTGTCCAGCCTCGCCCGGAAGCGCGTAGAGGTCCGCGGGCTCGCCCGTGGGGAGCGTGCCTTCGCCATCCCCGAGCGCGGCGGAGCGCGCCTCGCCGACGGCGAGCGTCACCGTCGCCGGCTCCGGCGGAAGCTGATGATGGGCCCGGCTGAGCACCGGGGTCGCGCCCGCCGTCGCCCTCTGGAGCGACAGCCGGTACCCCGCCTCGGCCTGGGGAGCCGGGGAGAGGAGCTGGAGCCGGTGAAAGCCCGGCTCCACGAGCCGGTACACGCCGTCCCCGGCCGCGGAGAGCGCCCGGCCGTGCGAGTCCACGAGCAGCGCCAAGGGCACCGCGTCGCCGCGCGCTTCGATGCGCAGCTCGAGGGGGCCCGTGTCGCCCCCGGGGATGAGCCAGACGTCCTGGAGCCGCCCTTCGGGCCCGGGGTCGTCGCTCGCGTCGAGCTCGCCTTCGTAGGTGGCCCCGAGCGAGAGGAGCGGGGCCGCTGCATCCGCCGGGGACGCGCGGGTGACGCGGACGTGGTAGCTGCCGCCCTCCCCCGGGCGATGGCTCGCGACGCGCACCTTCATCACGCCGGCTTCGGCGACCAGCAGACTGAGCCGGGACCGGAGCCGGTCGCCCTGGAAGTCGTCGTTGCGGAGCGTGCCCCCGCTGGGCGGCGTCACCTCGAGCCTCGGATCGAAGCCCTGGGCGCGAAGGTCCACGACGACGTGATCCCCGGCGGCCACGGGCACGTCGAAGCTCGCGCGGCCGGGCTCGCCCTCGAGCCCGACGAGCGCGCCGTTGTGGTCCAGGAGCGCGGCATCCCCCGCCGGAGTGGGCGGCAGTTGCCGAGCGCCTTTCCCGGCCTCGCAATCGCAGGCGCCGAGGAGCGCGACCCCCAGCCAACACAGCAGGCTTCGACTCGCCATTCACGTCCTCCCGGCGACCCAGGGCCGCCGTCTCCTTGTACCCGACGCGGCGCGCTTACGTTCCCGCGGACGCATCATTACGCTTCCCGCGAATATTTCTCATCTTGTAATATCGATGAGGATCCGTAATGTAGTGTCCGTGCGCCTCACGCAGCCGCGGCAGCTCGTGCTCGACCTCCTCGCGGCCGCGGGGCGCGTCCCCGTGGACGTGCGCGCGCTCGTGGAGGCCGGGCGGATTCTCGGGCTCACGGAGAACGCGATGCGCGTGGCCCTCAGCCGGTTGCGAGCACGGGAGGCCGTCGTGAGCCCCACGCGGGGCGCGTACGTGCTCGGTCCCTCGGCGCCGCCTCGCCCGCCGACGCCGTGGAAGGCAGGGGACGAGGAGCTCCTCGCGCCCTGGGATGGCGCCAGCTGGCTGGCCGTCCACGAGCTCGGTGCGCTCCCGGAGCCGCTGCGCTGGCTAGGCTTTCGCCCCGTGCTCCGCGGCCTCTCCCTCAGGCCCGCCAACCTGCGCGGCGGTGCGCCGGCGCTCCGCGCGGAGCTCGGTCCCGCGCGTCCGGTGTTCGTGGTGAGCGCCCTCGACCCCGCGCCGGACGCCGAGGCGCTCTGGGACGTGCACGCGCGCTCCATGCGGCAGGCAGCGCTGGCGCGCGCGCTCGAGGACGGGTTCGCGACCATCGAGGACGCGGTGCCCAGCGACGACGCGGCGCTGGCGACGGCCTTTCGCCTCGGAGGCCAGGCCCTTCGGAGCCTGCATCTCGACCCGCGCTTGCCGCCCGCGCTCGCCCCGGCCGAGCCGCGCCGTCGCCTTCAGGCAGCCATGCGGCGCTACGACCGCCGAGCCCGGGCCTTGTGGTCGGCGCGGCTCGGCCTCGAAGGCGCGACCCCGCTCGGTCGAGTGGACGGCGGAAGGTCGGAGCGGGAAGGCGTGCACGCATGACGAGCGACGAGGAGCTGCTCGCGGCCCTCGGGCCCGCGGAACGGAAGGCGCTGCTCGAGCCGAGCGATCTTCGCGGCGCCTTGGCCGTAGGCGGCGACTGGGCGCTAGTCGCTGCGGCGCTCGCCGCGGTCGGGACCTGGCCGAACGTGGCGACGCTGGCCGGTGCCCTCGTGATCGTGGGCGGGCGCCAGCTGGCCTTCGCCATCCTGATGCACGAGGCCGCGCACCGGACGCTCTTTCGGACCCGCGCGCTCAACGACCTCGTCGGCGAGTGGCTCTGTGCGGGCCCGGTCTGGGCGGACCTTCGTCGCTACCGGAAGCACCATCTCGCGCATCATGCGTTCACGGGCACGGCGAAGGATCCGGACCTTTGCCTCGTCACGCCCTTTCCCACGTCGCGGGCTAGCCTGCTCCGCAAGGTCGCGCGGGACCTGACGGGCCTTGCGGGCCTGAGGCGGCTCGTGGCGACCTTCCTTATGGACACGGAGCGCCTGAGCTACACGGCCTCCGGCGGGGCGCGGCGGTTGGGGCCTGGCGACCGTGCGCCGGGGGTTTGGCGGCGCGGCCTGCGGCGGTTGGCCCCCTTCGCGACCTCGCAGCTCCTGGTGCTGGCCGTGTGCTGGGCCTTCGGCAAACCCTGGCTCTACGCGGTGTGGTTCGCCGCGCTCCTGACGACCTACTCGCTCTTCTTGCGCTTCCGGGCCATCGCCGAGCACAGCTGCACCGGGGAGGGGCCGGAGGCCTTGCCGTCGACGCGCACGACGGAAGCGGGCCTGCTCGCACGGCTCACGGTCGCGCCCCATGGCGTGAACTACCACCTCGAGCATCACGCGCTGATGAGCGTGCCCTTCTTCCGGCTGCGCGCCCTGCACGAGCGCCTGCGCGCGCGGGGAGCGCTCGCTGGGGCCCACGTGGCGCCGAGCTACCGCGCCGTGCTTCGCCGCGTCGTGACGGCGCGTACCGCCGCCGGCTGAGCGCTCGCCATGGGCCCGTCGCGCGTGGGTCAGCGCCACGAGGCATGAGGCGCGGACGCGGTCAGCGGCCGGTGAAGGTCGCCTCGCGGCGCTCGAGAAAGCTGCGCACGCCTTCCTGGGCATCCTCGGAGCCGAGCACGGCGGGCAGGCGGGGGCGGTTGGGGTCCGGGGTGCTCATCGCGGCGCTCGTTTCCTTGGCGGGGGCCGTCCCCGACGCGCTCGTCGGACCGAAGGACGTCGAGGCGCTCGTTGCTGCTCTCGAGGACGACTACTCTCGAGGACGTCTTGTTCGGTTACTCGGGTCCGTCCCCGACGGGCTGTCGAGATCGTTGGGGTTTCGGGGGGGTTAGTTCGGTTTGTCGGGTCCGTCCCCTTGGAGGACTTCTTGGACGATGGGGGGGTAGCCGTCGCGGTAGCTTGGGAGGCGGAAGGTGTAGCCGCTCGCGCGGAGCCGGGCGTTGCGGACGCGTTTGCTGCCGCCGCGGCCCGGGGCCTCTTCCCCCTCGCCGGGGCCCGGCACGGGCACGCCAAGTTGCTCGGCGAGGAACGCCTGCACCTCGGCGAGCGGCGCCGGCGTGTCGTCGGTGCCGCAGTAGAGCGGCGCGGGCGCCTCGAGGCGCAGCAGGTGGTGCAGCGCGCCGGCGCAGTCGTCCCGGTGAATGCGGTTGGTCCACTTCGTCTGCGCAGGTCGCCGCGCGCGTCCGTCACGCACGGAACGGACCAGCATGGTGCGCGTGGCGCCGTAGATGCCGCTGAGGCGAAGCACCACGGCGTCCGGGCGCCTCTCGTGCAGCGCCTGCTCGCCCTCGAGGAGCGCTTCGCCCGTTGCGCGCGTGGGCTCCGGCGCCGTGTCTTCGTCCACCCAGCGCCCGTCGGCGGCGCCGTAGGCTCCCGTGCTCGAGACGAGCACGAAGCGGCGCGGCGAGAGCGCGTCGAGCACGTTGGCCGGCCCTTCGCCGTAGGTGCGCTCGTATGCCTCCCGCGCCTTGCTCCGGTCGCGCACGCTCGGGCTCGCGGCGTACACGATGGCATCCGTATCCCCGTGGGGGGCGAGCGCCTGGCGCAGCGCGGCGGCGTCGAAGAGGTCGGCCGAGAGCGGCAGGGCACCCTCGGGAAGGCCCGTCGGCGTGCGCTTCAAGGCGACGACCGTGTGTCCGGCGACCAGGAGCTCGGCGGCCAGCGCTTTGCCCACGTAGCCACAGCCAGCGATGAGGACCTTCATGAGGCGCCCAGCGCGGCGAGCCAGTCGTCCGCGTCCACGAGCGCGCGGAGGGCGGCGAGATCGAAGCGCCCCGGGCGGTGCTCGCCGGTCCGCGCGGCGACCTCGACGATGCGCGCGTCCGCCGCGGCCCGCGCGTCTTCGTCGAGACCGAGCGCAGCCCCGAGCTCGCCGAGCACGCGCACTTCGTCCGGCGAGCGGTCCCCGTCGAGGGCCGAGACCCAGACGGCGACGCTGAAGGTGAAAGCCCGGTCCGCCGGCGAGAGCGCTCCGAAGTCGAGCTCGGCCACCACCGGTGGCTCCTTCGTGGCCGCCTCGAGCTCGGTCACCTCTTCCAGGCCGTAGCCCGCGTCGAGGGCCGCCGCGACGATGGCGTCGGCCTCCTCGGCGTCGAGGTCCCCGTCGGCCCAGCCGATGGCCGCGAGCGCGAGAAAGGCCTCCCGGGGGAGCGCCGGCAGCCCGCCCTCCCCCTCTGCGGCCGTGATCTTCAGCTCGGTTTCGTCGCCCATGGCCGTGCCTCCGCGGCGCACTCTACACGGCCCCCGGCGGCACGAGGGACGCACCCCGGCTTGCACCGCCGCACGCCGGGCTCCAATCTTCATCAACTCATCCGTATGAGCGGATGACGACGTAGCCGCCCCAATCTCCAGGGCCGCCAGTCCCGCATGCCCACCGCATGACCGCCATCGCCCCACAGCCGCATCGCGCGGACGACCGCCAAGGGACCACGAGCCTCAGCGACTCGGTGGGCCTCCTGCAGCTCTTCGCCGACCCGACGCGGGTCCGGCTGCTGGCGCTGCTCGGGCTCCACGAGCTGAGCGTGGCCGAGCTGGTGGCCGTGACAGGCCTGGCCCAGTCCCGCGTCTCGACGCACCTGAAGCGCCTTCGCGAAGCCGGGCTCCTCCATGACCGGCGCCTCGGGCCCTCGACGCTCTACCGGGCGCATGCGCGCATGCCGGCGCCGGCCGAGCGGCTCTGGTCCGTCGTCCGCGCGCAGCTCGAGGACGCCACGCTCGAGCAAGACGCCGCCCGCTGCGAGGCGCTGCTCCGGGCCCGCGCGGCCGACGCACCCTGGCCCGAAGCCATCGCCGGCGAGATGGAGCGCCACTACTCGCCGGGCCGGACCTGGCAAGCCTATGCGCACGGGCTGAGCGCGCTCCTACGGCTGGGCGACGTGCTCGACGTGGGCTGCGGCGACGGCTGGTCCGCGCGCATGCTGGCGCCTCGCTGCCGCTCCTACGTGGGCCTCGACCGGAGCGCGAAGGTGCTGGGCGCCGCCCGGACCCGCCTCGCCGGTACGGACCACGTCCGCTTCGTGCAGGGCGAGATGGAGGCGCTGCCCATGGAGCCTGCGGCCTTCGACGCGGTGCTGCTCTTTCACGTGCTGAGCTACGCGCGCGCTCCGCAGCGGGCCCTCGCCGAAGCGGCGCGCGTGCTCCGGCCCGGCGGGCGCCTCGTGGTCACCACGCTGGCCGCCCACGGTCATGGAGTGGTTACGGACGCCTACGGGCACCAGAACGCCGGCTTCGCGCCGGAGGCCCTTGCGCGTGCGCTGGACGACGCCGGCCTCGTGGTCACGAGCGTGGGCATCACTTCCCGGGAAAAGAAGACCCCGGGCTTCGAAGTCATCACGGCCGTCGCCGAACGGCCGGAAGCGCAGGAGTAGCGATGAACACCCGTGACAAGCTCTACGCCCGTCTTCGCGAGCGCATTCTCGTCATCGATGGCGCCATGGGCACCATGATTCAGCGCGTGGGCCTCGAGGAAGCGGACTACCGCGGCGAGCGCTTCCAGGAACACGGCCACGACCTCAAGGGCAACAGCGATGTGCTTTCGTTGACGCGCCCGGACGTCATCGGCGACGTGCACCGCCAGTATCTGGCCGCCGGCGCGGACCTCATCGAGACGAACACCTTCAGCGCGACGTCGATCAGCCAGGCCGACTACCACCTCGAGAGCGCCGTCCGGGACATCAACCTGGCCGCAGCGCGCGTGGCGCGGGAGGCCGCCGACGCCTTCTCGACGCCGGAGCGTCCGCGCTTCGTCCTCGGCGCCATCGGACCGCTGAACCGTACGCTCAGCCTCTCGCCGGACGTGAACGACCCGGGCTTTCGCGCCGTGACCTTCGACCAGGTCTGCGAGGCCTACCGCGAGCAGGTTCGCGCGCTCATCGAGGGCGGCGTCGACGTGCTGCTCCTCGAGACGATCTTCGACACGCTGAACGCGAAGGCCGCGCTCGTGGCCAGCGGCGACGTGCAGCGCGAGCTCGGGACCGAGATCCCGACGATGATCAGCGCCACCATCACGGACAAGAGCGGGCGCACGCTGAGCGGCCAGACCGTCGAGGCCTTCTGGACGAGCGTCGAGCATGCCGAGCCGCTGCTGGTCGGCATCAACTGCGCGCTCGGCGCCGAGGAGATGCGGCCCTTCCTCGAGCGCCTCGCCACCGTGGCGAGCTGCCCGGTGCACGCCTACCCGAACGCCGGGCTCCCGAACGCCTTCGGCGAGTACGACCAGGACGCGCCCACCATGGCGAGCCTCGTCGGCGAGTTCGCCGAGGCGGGCTTCGTGAACGTGCTCGGCGGCTGCTGCGGTACGACCCCGGACCACATCGAAGCCATCGCAAAGGCCGTGGAGGGCAAGGCGCCGCGGACCCCGGCGAAGAAGGCGACGCTCAGCCGCTACAGCGGCCTCGAACCGCTTCGCGTGACCGAAGACGCGGGCTTTTTGATGGTCGGCGAGCGCACGAACGTGACGGGCTCGCGCAAGTTCGCCCGCCTCGTCAAGGAGGGCGACTACGCCACGGCCGTCGAGGTCGCCCTGCACCAGGTCCGTGGCGGCGCGAACATCCTCGACGTCAACATGGACGAGGGCATGCTCGACTCGGAGAAGGCGATGGTCACGTACCTGAACCTGCTCGCCGCCGAGGCCCGGCCCGTCCACCTGCTGGCCAGGTTCCGCTCCGACCCCGACGACAGCTTCGACGTCGTCGGCGCCGCCTTCAGCCTCCACAAGTGCGTCAGGCAGATCGCCGGCGCCACCAAGAGCTTCCACAACAGGCTCAAGGACATCGAGAGGGGCCTCCAGGGCTTCACGGTCAAGATGCTGGACCTGTGCCCAACGAGGTTAGGGTTTAAACCAGTGAACA
>JBCCAW010000294.1:0-7384 GCA_039814655.1 Myxococcota bacterium
CCACCTCATCAACGCGCGCTTCCCCTCCCCGGGGCCCGACACCTTCGACGCGGTGGGTGCCCGGGGCCTCAGCGACGCGGAGCCGGCCGTGTACGCGGCCGCGTACGACCGCGTGAAGGAGCTCCGCGAGCTCGCGGGCGCCGACCGTTGGATGACCACCTCCATCATGGAGTACACGGCCCAGTGGTACGAGCGGACGCAGACCGGCGCTTACGGCGCGGGCAACTACGACGTCGCGGCCGTGAGCTTCGGCTACGGCGACATCGTCGAGTACTACAACAACCAGCTCGACCGGGACGGCAACCCGCGCGCCCCGCTGCCCGTGGGCGAGATCAACGTCTCGAACACGGCCAAGCAGTGGGCCCGTTGGTACCCGGGCGGCGACGCCTGCAACGTGGACGCGGACTGTCCCTACAGCACCGGCGGAACGCGTGCCGGTGAGCTCATCCCCGGCCAGGCTGCGGCCGGCCTCACGCAGAGCTGTCAGCCACACCCGAACGGGACGGCCTTCGGCAACATCTGCTCGAACTTCGACGACGACGCGGCGGCCCTCGTGACGTCGCCGGCGGCGACGCCGGCCTTCGCGCCGACCGAGTACCGCTTCTGCACCGACGACCGCGTCGGCACCTACGCCTGGTGTCACCGCTTCGACGAGGGCGACAGCTACCGCGAGATCGTCCGCAACACGCAGGAGCAGTACGAGCGCCAGTACGTGTTCACCAACTTCCGCCGCTACCGGCGGAGCTTCAGCCTTGGCGGCTACGTCTTCGGGCGCCTGGTCGGGCGCCAGTACAACACGCTCCAGGCCATCTTCCAGAACCTGCTCTTCCTCTATCAGCAGGACCCGGAGTACCGGGAGACGACGGGCAACTTCGGCTTCGATGACCACTTCCTGGCCACCGCCGACATCATGGACTTCTACAACCGGGTCATCTCCCAGCCGGGCCTCGGGTCCTTCCGCTGGGACCCGGGCTTCGAGCGCTACATCCGCTCGAACGAAGACCCGGACGTGGCCAGCGAGCTTTCGCTGCCCTTCGGCATGGCGCGCTACCCCTTCTCCGAGTACCAGCAGACGCTCTCGGGCATCACGCGCATCGAGCTCATCGGCACCTTCTTCGAGAAGGTCTTCACGATGCAGATGCTGACGGCCCGTGGCTGGACCTCGAGCTACACGCGCGACGTCCCCTTCTGGACCAACTACTACGACCTCTTTCCCGTCGAGGTGGAGGAGATGTTCCGAGGCTTCATCGTGCAGCAGCCGGAGGCTACGGCGCCGCGCGTTCGCTGCGGCTCGGGCACCTTCCCGAACTGCGATGACCCGGAGCTGGTCTTCATGGACTTCTACCGTGGCGACTGCACGGACGGGCCGGACTCGCCGACCTGCCGCGAGAGCGCCGAGGAACGCTTCGACTCGCTGCCCGTGGTCGACCCGGGTTCGATTCAGACGCTCCAGTTCTACGCGACCATCTTCGCCCTCGGCAGCCTCCCGGTCTTCTACGACACGCGCTTCCAGAACCAGATGTACGTGTGCATCGAAGGCCGAGGCGATTGCTTCGAGTTCGGTCCCACGGACGTCGAATACGAGCCGGGTCTCACGACCGTCGACGAGTCCGACTACGTCACCTACGAGGCCACGCGCTTCGGACGCACCTTCGTCGCCCGGAACACGGAGCCGCAAATCGGCACCCCGGAGGCCATCCCGCCGGGCTTCGCCCTGGTGCGGGAGCTCAAGGAGCTGAACTTCATCGTGGAGGCGCTCCAGCGCTTCCGCGGCGACTTCGACACCGCCGGCGCTCCCTACAGCTTCGACAACCTCCTCCCGGAGGACCTCGAGCGCCTCGCCGCCGTTGGCTACACGATTCCGGCCAGCACCGGTGACGTCGACGCCGAGATTCAGCGGACGCAGTCGCGCCTCGTGAGTCTCGAAGGCTTCAACTTCGCCCTCATCGATCTCCTCGGCCGCTTCCGCATCGCCGGCTACTTCGGGCTTTGAGGAACACGATGAACATCCACGACCTTCGTTCCGCCACGAACCCTTCTCGGAAGAGCCCGATGAACCTCATGCGCAAGCTCATCTCCTTCAGCGCTTTGGCGATTGCCCTCGTGGGCTGCGTCGAGCCCTCGCCGGACGTGAACCGCGTCCAGACCAACCTCGTCGACAAGTCGATCTTCGAGGGCGAGTGGTGGACGCTCCAGACCGTGGTCGACGCCGACGGCGACGCCACGGCGGCCGGCGCCGCGGCGACCGTGTACGCCTACCCGGGCGGCTCGGGCTTCACGGACCTTGCCCTCGACTCGGGGCAGTCGGCGGCCATCGGGCGTATTCGCTGGGTCATCGACCAGGACTTCCTCTACGCCTACCGCGCCTACGAGCTCATCGACGGTGGCAACCGCGATGGGCGCGAGGGCGGGTTCCGCGGTCAGCCCCTGGCGGCCTTCCGCATCGAGGGCCACGTCGACATTCGGAACTCCTACAACACCTTCACCGGTGAGGTGACCAACGTCACCGAGGAGAACACGACGGACCGCCGCTGGTTCGAGCGCCAGTACATGCGCGTCGACTGGTCGCAGAACGTGTCGAACAGCTTCGCGTACCTCGAGGACCAGGTGGAGCTTGGCCGCTTCTCCCGCGAGTCCGCGCCATTCTTCTTCCCCGAGGAAGGCGCCTTCGACGAGTTCCCGCGCTCCTACGCCCCGCAGTTCGTTCGCGTGGGCCAGGACCCCGGCTACCGCTGGGCGAGCGAGTGGCCCGAGGGGACCGAGGACACGGTCCACTACATGAGCTTCACCTCGATGATGATGTTCTCGCCGGGCGGGAGCTGTTTCCTTATCGGCGGTGGCCTCTGCCAGACGGTGGCGCTCCCGGTGCGCACGGCGTTCCTGCGCGTGCCGCCGGATCACGAGTACGCCACGGCGCAGCAGTCCTACGAGAGCTTCGACCGCTTTGGCACCTTCCGCACCTTCCAGCGCACCTACGTGCGCGGCGGCGACGACACCTCCGTGCTCCGCGAGCGCTGCGAGAGCGACTCCGATTGTGGTTCCGGCGGCTTCTGCGACCTGGACAACAACTGGTGTGCCGGTGGTCTGACGAGCGATTTCGGCGAGCTCGATTTCCTCACCTTCTATCGGCCGCGGCACAACTTCACGAGCAACAGCCTCACGGACGTGGATTGCCGTTCGGATTGGGAGTGCAACGGCCTCTACAACGACGACGAGGGCATGCCCGTCGGCGTCGGTGCCGGCTCGGTCTGTGACCGCGCCGCGCGCCGCTGCACCGTGCCCATGGCCGAACGCATGAGCGACGACAACTTCCGGCAGGTGACCTACCACCTGAACGACGGTTTCCCGCGCTTCATGGTCCGCGACGCCTTCGACGTGGTCGGCGAGTGGAACGAGGTCTTCATGCGCGGCCGCCGCGTCACGACCGGCGAGGCGCTCCCGACCTACGACACGCCGGCCAACTCCTTCGCGCCGCAGAGCGTGAACCCCACGGAGTACTGCTACGTCGGCTCCCCGGACGTGCGCGATGACGGCACCTGCAAGGGTCAGTACGACCCCTTCCAGCCGCCCTCCTACTACGCCGGCCGAGGCGTGGAGAGCCCCTACGACTGCCAGATCGTGAACGTGGCGGGCTTCGCCGAGCCGGACAGCCCGACGAGCTTCACCGAGGATTACCCGCTTCCCGATGCCTACCGCTACGAGTTCCAGGGAACCGAGTGCGCCTTCCTTCTGAAGACGAACGCCTGCGACTGGTGGCGTGACGACGCGAGCGTGGCTTGCGACGACGTGACCAACGACGACGGAGCGCTCGTCCGCTGGGAACAGCAGGGCGACATTCGCTACCAGTTCTTCAACTACATCGAGCAGGTCGGCACGCTCTTCGGAGGCATCTCCGAGATTCGCGTCGACCCGACCACCGGCGAGATCATCACCGCGGACGCCAACTATGCCGGCGCCATCACGGAGAACATGACCTTCATCGCCAACGAGTGGTTCCCGGTGCTCCGCTGCCTCGGCGACGCCGGCTGCGCGCCGGGCGAGGAGGGCTCCGACGAGCGCTGGACCGCTGGCGGACCGATTCGCGAGTACTTCCAGAACCTCGGCCGCGTCGAGCTGCCCCGCAGCCTCGCGCCGAGCGGCACGGACGGCATCGGCGTGGACGACACGACGCGGCCGGTCTTCGAGCGGCCCGCCTCGGCGGACGACCGCATGGCCGCTGCGCGCGCCAACATCATGAGCCGTGCGGCGGAGCTCGAGCCGCTCATGAACGACGAGACCGAGGGCTTCGAGCGACTTGGCGCCCGCCTTCGCCGCCTCGAAGGCACCGACCTCGAGGCACGTCTCATGGCGCCCATGGGTCGCACGGGCATGGCGGGCTTCTTCGGCCGCGACGGCGCCGCGCAGCTCTACGGCAACAGCGCCCTCGTCGGCGGCACGACGGACGTGAGCCCCACGGCCAACATCCTCGACGAGGACGTGCTCGACCGGATCTCGCCCTTCCGCGGCAACGAGTACCTGCGCACCATCAACGCGCAGCGTGACCTGGAGATGAAGCTCGGTGAGATGGGCGCCGACTTCATGGACTACACGGACGTCTTCAGCTTCCTCCGCAGCCGCTACTGGGAGTACTACGCCGAGACCTTCCGCGGTCGTCCGAAGGCCGAGGCGGCCATCCGCATCGCGCAGATGTTCATGCGCAACGTGCAGCGCCACGAGATGGGCCACAGCGTGGGCCTTCGCCACAACTTCGCCGGCAGCGTGGACCGTGACCAGTTCGGCGACGGCTACTTCAACCTGCTCTTCAACGGCGACGAGTCGGCGCGTCTCCCCTCGCGCGGCGAGTACGACGACAACGGCGACGGCACCGTCGGCGCGCAGGAGCTGAACCGCTACTACGAGGACCTCCGCGACGCGCGGAACCGTCGCGCGGAGCTCGGCGCCCATAACTACATGACCGCGTCCATCATGGACTACAACGGTGACCTGTCGGACTCCTACGGCCTCGGCAAGTACGACATCGCCGCGGTCATGTGGAGCCATTTCGACCAGGTCGAAGCCTACACGGCGGACCCGATCTTCGAGTCCACGGACGCGGACTCGCGCAACGGCATCCGCCAGTCGCACATCACGCCGCGCACCTGGTACCCGGCCTACGAGGGCGGCCAGAGCTGCAACACGAACTCCGACTGTCCCTTCAACCAGGACCGAATCGGCGACGCGCCCATCTGGCAGCGCTGCGTGCAGAACCCGCGCAACGAGCGGAACCCCTCGGTCACCAACCCCTGCACGGACGGCGACTCGCAGGCCTGCATCTGCACGAGCTTCGACAACGACTTCGACGAGTACATTCTCGGCGAGGACGACGCCTCGACGCGCGCCGCGACGGGTTACACGGCCTACGACCCGGACCCGGAGTCCGGCGACGGCATCTCGCGCCTCGCGCGGGCCTACCCCGTTCGCTACCAGTTCTGCTCGGACCGTCGCTCCATCGACCTCTCCTGGTGCACGCGGCAGGACGCCGGAGAGTCCTTCCAGGAGGCCATCGACCACTTCAAGCGCAGCTTCTACGAGCGCTACGCGGGCTCGGCCTACCGGCGCTTCCGCCCCGGTGGCGCGCGGACCGGAACCTCCATCGGCTCCATCTTCGAGATGGCCAAGATCTTCCAGCATCTCTACTTCCGGCTCTTCTTCGAGCCGGGCTTCCGGGAGAACTCCGGGCCGCTGGGCTTCGACGACCAGCTCAACGCCTCCCTCGACGGCATGAACTTCATGATGGAGCTCGTGAACCTGCCCGATGAGGGCTCCTACGAGCTCAACCCGGTCACCGGGAACTACCGGCAGGTCGACGATGCGCTCGACATGCCTGGCACGGACTTCTCGCTGGCGCCGGGTCAGGGCTTCGGCCTCTGGACCCAGTACCAGGAGGGCCACCAGGGCTACTTCCGCGCCGAGCGCGGTGGCGTGTTCTTCGACAAGTGGATCGCCATGCTGGGCCTCGTGCTCCGCAACTGGGGCGGCAGCTTCACCATCGACGAGCGCTTCAACATCAACTTCTACAACCAGTGGCCCGACGAGATCACCGAGTTCTTCGGCGGCATCATTCTCGACGAGCCGACCTGGTTCGCGCCGCGCGTCACCTTCGACGCGGCCGGGGACCCGGTCATCACGCACATGACCTTCGACCGGGGCTTCCGCTTCCGGAACGGCCTCTTCGACGTGGACCTCCCGCCGCAGCCGGAGCAGTACCCGGAGCCGGCCCTCGAGGACACGACCAACGAGATTCTTCGTAGCTGGGCCTCCGTGGTGTCCCTGGCGCTCATCCCGACCTTCGCGGGCAGCGTCTCGAACCCGGTCTTCGAGCAGACCCTCCAGGTCTTCAAGCTCGATGACGGCAACGGCTTCGAGATCTCCGACGTGCAGCCCAACGGCGACCAGGCCTGTGCCTACGGTCCCTTCGCCGTGGACGCGGCCCACCTGGTGGTGGACCCGGACGTCGACGACAAGTGCGACACGGCCGAGGACGCCAGCTACGTCGTGTACAACTCCGAGAACCTCTCGACGCCTTACGTGGCAGTGAAGGTCCGGAACCAGATCGTCAGCGTGAACCGCGAGGAGACGAACCTGGGCTTCCAGCTTCTCCGCGGCATGGTCGACCTGCAGAAGCAGATCGCCGACTACGAGGCCGCCGGCCAGGACGACCTCGCCCTCGAGGCGCGCACGCGCCTCCAGGCCGACGAGTCCTACGTGGAGTACCTCATCGACCTGCAGGCGCGCTTCGGCATCGCCTTCTTCGGCTGACCTGAAGTCTCCCCTACGTGAAGAAGCCCGGCGGCCTCCGCCGGGCTTTTTCCGTTTGGCGTTTGGACTGGCTGGGCCGAGCTCCAAGCGTGGGGCTCGTCCGGGGAGCCCTCGCACCGCGGGAGCCCCAACCCGCGGTGTTCCGTTTGGCAGTCGGCCCGGCTGGGACGTGCTCCACGCGTGGGGTTCGTCCGGGGGGGCCCTTCGCCGCAAACGCGTGAGAGGGCGCCACCTTTCGGTTGCCTCCCCACTCGGGGACCGAATAGCGTCGCGCGGGGGCTGGGGATCGGCCTGAGCCAGCCGGGGGCGGCGGGCGCTCGGTGCGCCGGGCCCGCGCTTCGGCGGCCCCTCCTCCCGAGGCGACCAACGCCTCTCACGACGCAGCAAAGCGGGACAAACATGGCATCGGGACGCGACGAGCTGCTGCGGCAGTACCGGCAAATGCAGACCATCCGCCGCTTCGAAGAGGAAGCGGCGCCGGGCTACGCACAGGCGAAGATCGGCGGCTTTCTCCACCTCTACATCGGTCAGGAGGCCATCGCCGTGGGCGTCAACGACGCCCTGGAGGCGCAGGACTACGTCTTCC
>JBCCAW010000463.1:0-4912 GCA_039814655.1 Myxococcota bacterium
CCCGGGGGCCGCCCCCCCCACCCCCCCGGGGTCTAACCTGCTTTCTCGGCGGGGGGGGCGGGGCGGGCGGGGCCCCGGGGTGTGCGCGCCCCCGACCCTCCTTGCCTCGGGTGCTTCGCTCGTCTCCGCTCGCCCGCCTGCTGTCCTCCTTCCGCTCACCGACCGGCGACCGATCGTCCGCTCAGAACGCCCGTAGGCCAGGCCGCCCGCGAACGGTGCGCGCGACCTCAGTCCGCGAGTCCGGCTGCGTCGCTGACGAGCCCGAGGACCTCCATCGCGTCGCCGATGGCGTCCGAGTAGCCCTCGGGAAGCGCGTCGAGCGCGCGCCCCTCGAGCTCGCCGCGGACCCACTCCGCAACGGCCTCCTCCACGTCGTCCACGCCCGGGGGCGGCTCCACGTCGGGCCCTTCACCGAGGTAGCCGATCCAGAGCGTCGCCCAGGAGACGACGCGGGCCTTCTCGAGCTCGAGGCTCAGCCACACGCCCCCGGAGACCCCGGCCGTGTCTGCTGCCTCCTCGAGCATGTCGAAGAAGCGGAGGTTCGCCTCGACGCGCGCCCGCACCTCCTCGTAGCCGCCGCCGCTGCCGTCCGGGAGCACGCCGAGCGTGGAGCCCGTTTCCTCGTGCACGGCCCAGAAGGCGACGGGGTCCCCGTCGCGCGGAACCAGTACCGAGTACTCGCCGAAGCCCAGGTAGGGCGCCATCACGGCGTTCCAGCGGTCCTCGTTCGGCGTGTCCCGGAAGGCCGCGCGCACGTTGCGCGCGGGCATGGCCATCAGGTCCTCGCCCTCGAGCTCGCCCAGCGTGGAGGTCGGGAAGAGCGCGCCTTCGACGGCGGCGAGGTGGAGGCTCCGCGCGACGCTCAGGTCCCAGGCCGCCGCGGGCTCGGGGCCCATGGTCGCCCAGGGGGCGAGCGGGAGGATGTCGACGCGGCGGTCGCGCCCCACGCCGAAGCGCGGCGTGCGCGAGACGAGCACGGGCCGCGGGCGCGCCACGAAGGTGTGGGAGCCCGCGCCCTCGTAGCGCGCCAGCGCCGCCGTCGCGTAGAGCTCGGGCACGGGCCGCCGGACGCCCGCCTCCATGGCCTCCACCCAGGCCTCGAAGTCGCCGCGGCGCCGAACGACCTCGCGGTACGTGAGCATGTCGCCGAGCCACTCGTCGAGCGCCACCGAGAGCGGCGGCGCGCCGCCCTCGAAGCCCAGGACGTAGCTGCCCATGAGCGCCGCCTTCACCGCGTCCACATCGGCCTGCGTGCTCGGGCGCTCGTCGGGATCGACCGGCGCCCCGGCGATGCGCCGCGTCACCGCGTCGCCGTCGATGGCGACCGTGAGGTAGAGGCCGGTCATGCCGTACACGCCCGCGCCCGTTGCGGGGACCTCGTAGCTGGTCGTGGCCTCGGCGGGGGTCCCATCGAGCGCGACGCGCACGGCGCGCGTGGCGGGGCCCTCGCGCGGCGCCGGGTAGAGCACCTCGTAGGGGGGCCGGTCGAAGGACCCGAGGTAGGTCTCGAGTGCCGCTGCCGACGACGCGCGATCGGTCACGGGCACGACCTGCCCTCCCGTGAGCGCCGCGAGCTCGCCGGAGATGTCCATGGCGCCCTCACCGACGGGCGGGCTCTTGAGGAAGAGAATCGGCGCGCCGCCCCGGGCGATGGCAGCCCGGGCCTCCTCCGCGAAGGGCATATCGTCGGGCCAACCGTCGCTGACCACGACGACGAGGTCCGGGTCCCGGGCCTCTGCCTCGCTCATGGTCCGCCAGAGCGCCGAGGACCGGCCGTCGATGCTCCGGAGTTGGGCCTCGAGGGCGCTCGGGTCCGACGTCCAGGGCTGGAAGGCCGCCCCGAGAACGGACGCCGAGACCTCGGCGTTCGGCAAGGCGAAGACCTGACGCCCGACGTCGAGGCCGAGCTGCACGGCGTTCTCCCCCGTCAGCTCCGGGGGCATGGAGAGCGAGAAGTCGAAGACGAGCTGCACCCGGAGCCGCGCGGTGTTGCGCCGGAGCCGGTGGAACATGCGCGCCCCGTCCTCCTCGACGACGAAGGGGCGGCCGCTCAGGCCCTCGACGCTCGCGCCCTCGGCGTCACGGAGGGCCACGCTGAGGCGCACCTCGGGGAAGGTCGCCGCATCGGCCTGCGCCGTGGCGCTCGCGACGCGCCCGAGGCGCTCGGCCTCGTCCTCGTCGACGGGAAAGGGGACACCTTCGATGCGGAGGTCGCCCTCGGGGGTGACCTCGATGCGTTCCCCGCGGACGTTGAGGGGCGCGCCGGCCGCGTTCAGGGCCATGCGCACGTCCTCGTCCACGCCGTGGCCGGCGACCTCGATCACCGGGAGGCGCGCGCCGACGTCCTCGGGGCGGACCAGTAGGAGCTCGCGGAAGCCGAGGATGGGCGGCGCGCGGACGACGACGCGGCGCCCCGTGACCTCGTCCGTTCCGAACGTCCGTTCGACCAAGGTGACGTCCTCGCCCGCGGCGTCCGTGTGGTTGCGCCGGGCCCAGAGGCGCACGCTCACCTCGTCGTAGGGGCCGAAGTCGCGCGGACCGAAGCGCTCGAGGTCGCCGAGGGTGGCGTCCGGGAAGACGGCGTTGGCGGAGGTCGGGACGCCGTCGAGCTCGACCACCGCGAGGGGTGTGAATCCGTCGAGCTCCGCCTGCGGCACGAAGGGGTCCTCCGGCGTGAGCGCGTCCGTGATCGCGGCGGCCCAGGGCGCGACGACGCTTCCGTCGGGGTCGACGATCGCGAGCGCGGACGCCGGAAGCGCGTCGACGCCGAGCATGCCTTCCCAGCGCTGAAGATCCTCCGGGGTGATCGGCGGTGCGAAGGAGCGCGCGGGGAGGCTTCCGAAGACTGGGCTCGCGTCGCGCCGCTCGAAGGGCAGGATGGTGGACTGCACGCTGGCCTCGAAGCCCGCCTCCTGGAAGAGCTGGACGAGGAGCGCGGCCTTGTCGTGCACGGTGCCGACGCCGCTCCGGAGCGTGGCGCGAGGTCCCCAACCGGGCCCCGTGAAGTCCAAGCCCGCGCTCTTCGGGAACACGGCGATGGTGTCGCGGACAAAGGTGAAGATCGCCTCGGGGTCACCGCTCGCGACCACGTCCGCCGCGCGCTCGGGCAAGTGATCGGGGCTGGCGCGCAGGCGCTCCTGGAGCTCGATCCAGACATCGAAGACGTCCGTCGCGGCGCCGGCGTCCCGGCCCGCGTCTTCGAGGCCGGCGTCTTCGAGGCCGGCGTCTCCGAGGCCGGCGTCGGGCTCGGCGGCGCCGGAGCCCCCGCATGCGACGGCCAGGCCCGTCGCGAGCGCGAGCCAGCGCGGCGATGAGACGGTCGAAGTCGGTAGACGCATGGAATCCCCCCCGCCCAGCATATCTGACAGGGACCCGGAACACCCTCGGCCCGCGGGTTCGGCGGCTGAGGGGCTCGGGCCACTCCTCCGGGACAGCAAGACGATTCCGGACGAGGTCGAGGAACGTCTTCGACGCCGCCCGCTGCGGTAGCCTCCGTGGGGCGGAGCGGACGCGGGTACCGCGGGCGAGGCAGGAGGTGGCGATGGCGAAGGTGACCGGAATCGGTGGAGTGTTCTTCAAGGCGAAGGACCCCGCGGCACTCAAGCGATGGTACGCCGAGCATCTCGGCGTGAAGATCGAGGAGTGGGGTGGCGCCGTCTTCGAGTGGAGCGCCGACCAGGAAGCCCAGAGCGCCGCGGGCATGACGGTCTGGCACCTCGCCGACGCGGACGGCGAGTGGTTCGAGCCGAGCCAGTCTCAGCTGATGATCAACTACCGCGTCGACGACCTCGTCGCGCTCCTCGCCCAGCTGAAGGCCGAGGGCATCGAGGCCCTCAAGGGGCCCGACGAGGAGTTCAACGGGAAGTTCGCTTGGGTGATGGACCCGGAGGGGAACAAGGTCGAACTCTGGGAGCCGAAGGATCCCTAGACGGAGCGGACTTCGGGGGTGACTAGCTAGCGTGCTTCGAGGGGCCGACCCGTGAGCTCGACCGAGCGGCTGTCGCAGGCATCGGTCACCAGCGTCAGCGTGACTCGGCGGCAGCCGGGCGTGAACGCGGTCGTGTACCTGCCGACGATCGCGCCGCAGGGCGTGCCCCCATGGTCGATGAGCGTGAGGTCGTTGCCCACCTCGGTGTAGGTGCCGCCGGTGACTGCCGAGTCGAGACCGGAGCGGGTGAAGGCGGCCGCGAAGGTCCCGTCCGGCTCGAAGCGTAGGAACCCGCCCTCGGCGGCCCAGTCGCTTCCCCGCAGCTGGCACACCGTGCTTGCGTCGCCCGTGTTTGCGTCGCCCGTGCTGGCATCGCTGGTACTGCCGTCCCGCCCGGCATCACGTCCTGCGTCGCTCCCGCCGTCCGCCCCCGCGTCCTCGCGGGGAATGCGGACACCGAGGTCGCTGGGCATCGCGGAGTCGACGGCCAGGTCGGAGAGGTCGCTACTGCCCGTGGCTGCGGTGCTTTCGTAGCAGCCCGACGCTTGGTACGCGGCCGCGAGCAGAAGCACGGCTCCCAGCTGCCGATGGCGCCGGCGTTCGTTCATCGGCCGTGCCTCCCGCGCGGCCGCCCATCCGATCGATCCGCGAGCGACGAAACGTCATCGCAGGCCGCCCATGGCGTCCCCCATGGACGCGACACGCCCGTTGCGGGATCGCTCGAAGCCTCGAAGGTGCGGCACGTCAACGCGCTAACGATGGCCGAAGGCACGAGGTGGCGGTCTGCAATGGACGTTCCGTCTCGGGACGAGACCTCGATTCGCCGTCAGCGCGGTCGGCGCGGTTAGCGTCCAGCCATGTGGTGTCGGAGCCGCCCGCAGCCCGGACCCCCTCCTGAGCTTGCTCGGGGGGACGGGCGAAGGGGGGCTCCCCAACGAAGCGACCACCGCGCCATCCTGAAGTTGCAAAACCCAGGAAGGACGA
>JBCCAW010000773.1:0-2203 GCA_039814655.1 Myxococcota bacterium
AATGCCTCGTGTCCTGGAGTATCTAGGAACACAATTTGGGTGTTCTACGAGGCCATGGCCCGGGCGCTCACGGCGAGCGGCCGGTCGCGGAAGCTGAAGAAGCTGGCTGCGCGACTCGGAAAGATGGCGGAGCTCGGTCCGGCCATGGCAGGCGCCATGCACGGCCTCGTGCTTGCCGAGCTGGCGCGGCTCGAGGGCCGGCGCGGCGACGCGCTGCTCGGCTACGAGGCCGCCGCGCGCGCCGCAGCCCGCGAAGGCCTCGCGCACCTCGAAGGCCTCGCGCTCGAACGCGCCGGTCGCCTCTCCCTCGAAGAAGGCAACCAGCGGAGCGCCGAGACGCAGCTCCGGGGCGCCCGCTTCGCCTACGACCGCTGGGGCGCCACGGCCGTGGTGGCGCGCCTTCAGGACGAGTTTCCTTTCGTTGCGGCGCGGACCCGGGCGGAGCGAGGCGCCCCCGGCGGGACCGTCTCCACGACCGGAAGCAGCGCGCAGGAGGGGCTGGACCTCGAAGCGGCGATGCGGGCCAGCCGCACGCTTTCGTCGCAGATCTCCTTGGCGGACCTCATCGAGGACATTCTCCGCGTGGTGCTCCAGGCCGCCGGCGCGGAGCGCGGCGTCCTTTTACTCTTGGAGGGTGACGCGCTCGTACCCCGGGCCACGCTCGGCCCCGGCTCCGGCTACAGCGAAGGCATCGCCCGGGTGGTGCGGGCCACCGGCGAACCCGTGGTGCTCGACGATGCCGCGGGAGAAGGCGACTTCGTCGGGGACCCGTACGTGGCGACGGGGAAGCCCCTGAGCGTACTCGCCGCGCCCTTGGCCCACGCGGGGCGGCTCCGGGGCGTCGTATTTCTCGAGAACAACCTGACCCGTGGCGCCTTCACCGCCGACCGGCTCCAGCTACTCCAGCTGCTCGGCGCTCAGGCGGCCGTCGCCCTCGAGAACGCGCAGCTCGTCGACGACCTCGAGGCGAAGGTTCGCGAGCGAACGGCGCAGCTCGAGCTTCGCAACGAGTACATCCGCAAGACCTTCGGCCGCTACGTCTCGGACGACATTGTCAGCGCGCTCCTCGACGCCCCGGAGGGCACCGAGCTCGGCGGCGAGCGGCGGACGCTGACGGTGATGATGGCGGATCTGCGCGGCTTCTCCACGGCCGTTCGGAACCTGCCTCCGGAGCGCGTGCTGGCCGTCATCAACAACTTCCTCGAGGTGCAGACGAAGATCGTCATGCGCTACGGCGGCACCATCGACGAGGTGCTCGGCGACGCTCTACTCGTGCTCTTTGGGGCGCCCGTCGCGCAGCCGGATGACGCAGACCGCGCCGTGGCCTGTGCGCTGGCCATGCAGCAGGCGATGGCGGAGGTGCAGGCCCGGAACGAAGCCATGGAGCTCCCGACGCTCGCCATGGGCATCGGCCTGCATCGCGGCGAAGCCGTCGTGGGCAACATCGGCACGGAGGAGCGCGCGAAGTACGGGGTGGTCGGCGCCGTCGTGAACCTCGCGGCGCGCATCGAGAGCCTCACCACCGGCGGCCAGGTGCTCGCGAGCGGCGCGCTGAGGGAGGCGGTGCGCGCGCCCCTCGAATGCGGTGAGGAGCGGAGCTTCGAGCCCAAGGGCGCGGCGGCCCCGCTCCGCGTCGCCGAGCTGCGTGCCATCGGGGCGCCTTACGGGCTGCGGCTGACGCAGGAGTCCGTGCCGCTCCGCCGCATCGAGCCCAGCGCCATTGGCCTGAGCCGGGTGGATGGCTCCGAAGCGGGCCCGCGCCTCCCGGGCGTGCTCGTCGCCGTGGCCCCAGACCGCGTCGAGGTCCGGGACCTGCCCGAACCCGTCGGCGGCGACGTCCGCCTCTACCTGGACGCCCCCCCCGACGCAGCCGTCTACGGCAAGGTCGTCGCCGAATCGGCGGGCACGGTCACCATCGCCCTGACCGCCGCCAGCGATGCGGTGAGGGAGGCCCTCGAAGGCCGCTGAGGAAACGGACACGGACACGGACACGGACACGGAAACGGACACGGTCACGGAAACGGAAACGGAAGCGGACACGGACACGGAAACGGAAACGGAAGCGGACACGGACACGGAAACGGACACGGAAACGGAAACGGAAACGGACACGGACACGGACACGGACACGGACACGGACACGGACACGGACACGGACACCCTCTCGCGCGGAAGGCCGACGTTCCCGTCACCCGTCGAATGG
>JBCCAW010000003.1:0-39162 GCA_039814655.1 Myxococcota bacterium
CGCCACCTTCGCGCCGACGCATTGGCTCGACGACCTCCCGTCGCTGCTCCGGCTCTGAGGAGCGCGCCGGGCCTACTACTTCTTCAAGGCCCCGCGCAGGCGGTCGAGGAGGCTGCCGATCCCAGCCTCCGGCTTCGGCGTGGCCGAGGGTCGCATGGACGCACCGATGCTTCGCCGCCGCATCTCGCCGAGCCGCGCGAACTGCACCGCCTCACGGTTCATCGGGTTGAGCGCCGCGACGCGCGTGTACAGCTCGAAGGCCTCGTCGTCGCGGTCGAGACGGCGCAGCAGCTCCCCCTTCACCATGAGCGCGTCTTCGTGGCGCGGGTCCAGGTCGAGGGCCTTCTCGAGCACGGCCTCGAGATCCCTGCGGGCCGAGGGGGACTTCACCCCGTCCACGCGCACCATCAGCTGCGCCGTCGCCACGAGGAAGTCGATCTCCTGCGGGGCCAGCTCGACGACTTCGGCCATGCTCTCGAGGGCCTCGGCGTCCTTCCCTTCGTCCATGAGGTCCTGGACCCTCTCGAAGTTCATGCGTGCCCGGGACGCGCGGTCGGCTTCGGCGATGAGCGCCGGCGTCCCTCGTCCGGCGCGAAGCTGAGCCTCGTAGCCCCGGCGGCGCGTCGCGTCCGTCAGCGTGCGGCGGGCAACCTCCAGGTGCTCGACGAGGGACTTGGCCAGGGGCCGCAGCGTCGCAAGAGCCTCCGGGAGCGACTCCGGATCCCACTTGGCCAAGCGCGCCGTCGCCGCGGCGTCGACCTGTTCCGCCGTCGCCGACGAAGGCAAGCCCAGCATCTGGAAATAGTTCTGGTGAACGATCTCCTCGGACACGTGGAGAAGCTCGACCCAGCGCAGCTTCTCGGCCGTGGGGAGCTTGGGCGGCGGAGGCGGAGGCGGAGGCGCCGCCGAGCGGCTCTTGTGAATCCAGCCGGAGACCCAGCGCCGCGGGGCCAGCGAGGACCGGGCGGGAACCGCCACGGACCCCGGCGAGGTGCCGACGAGCGCCGAATCCGGAGGCCGGCGCGTACCGCGGGCAGGAGAGACGCTCCGCGCGTTCCCCGGTGGCAAGGTCGCCACCGGCGGGAGCGAGCGCGGCGCCATGGATCGCCTGCCCGGCGAGAGCGAGAGGGAGTCGACGGGCTGGGCGCTGAGGGGCTTGGAGCCGCTCGGCGCGGGCATCGTCGGGGCCCGGTCAGGGCGAAGCGCATCGAAGATGGCCAGGAGGTAGAGTACGCGCCGCGTCGTCTTCGGGTCGTTCGACGCCGCGAGGTGCTCACGCACGCTCGCCGTCGACGCAAGCATGACGTCGAGGGCGGCCCGCTCCCGATCGAGAAGCGCGAAGCGCTCGACTTCCCGCGCATGGACGCGCACCGGCTCCTCCCCGAAGCCCGCGAGAATGCGCGCCACCGCGGCCTCGGGGAGACCACCGCGGAGCGATGCGGCCACGAGCGCGTAGGTATCGACGGTGCCAGCGGTCCCCGCGTCGCCCACGAGGTCCGCGGGATAGAAGGCGTAGGGCCCCTGTCGCTCGCGGAAGAGCGGCAGCAGCGAACGCATGGAGTCCGCGCTCACCGTGGCCACGTAGAAGCGCTGGAGCTGCCCCGCCGCGAAGAGGAGCCGGTCGCTCACGGCGCCTTCGGTCCACAGCACGAGCGTCCCGGCGAGCTTCTTCCGGAGAATACTCAGCAGGACGTGCTGCAAAGGGGTACGCATCAGGTCCCCTTTGGCGATGGGCTTCGGTACCGCCACGGACGGCTCATCGTTCCATAGGTGCGAGCGCTGAACCGTAACAGGAAGTATCCGGGAGCGCTTCAGCCCGCAGCGAAGGCCTGAGCGAGCGCACGGTGCATGGCCTCGGCGCCGGCGAAGCGTTCGTCGGGGTTCTTGGCGAGGGCCTGCGCGATCACCTCGTCGACGGCCGCCGGTACGTGGTCCACGAGCGTCGTCAGCGAAGGCGGCGCCTGCTCGAGAATGGCCGTCCCGAGCTGGGAGAGGTTCTTGGCCTCGAAGGGCGGCGCGCCGGCGAGGAGCCGGTAGAGCACCGCGCCCGCCGCGTAGATGTCCACGCGGTGGTCGATGGCATCGGGCGTCATGATCTGCTCCGGCGCTACGTGCGTCAGGCCGGAGATGATGACGCGCGTCTCGGTCTGGCTGGTGTAGTGCGCGCCGCCAAGCTCCTTGGAGAAACCGAACTCCGTGAGCTTGAGAAGCAACGAGCCGTCGTGGGCCGTGAGGTGATGCAGGTTCTCCGCCGCGACGTCGCGATGGACGACGCCGCGGCCGTGCACGTAGGCGAGGGCCTCGAGGAGCTGCTCGGCGATGGGCTGCACCTCGTCGACGCGGAGCGGACCCTGCACCGCCGAGCGCTCGGCGAGGCTCGGCCCATCCAGGTCCTCGAGCACGAGCATGGGGCGGCCGTCGATACGCGCGAGGTCGAAGACCTGCACCACGTTCGGGTGCCGCATCATGGACACGATGCGCCCGCTGCGGATGAAGCGCTTCGCCGGCCTCGGTTTGTCGCCCAGATAGATCGTCAGGGCGACGTTCCGGCCGAGGTCCATGTGCGTGGCGCTGTAGATGGCCACCTCTCCGCTCGAGCGGAGGAGCTGGGAGACCCGGTACCGCCCGTCGACGATGGTGCCGGGGGCCAGGGCGTGCGGCGGCGGCTGCGAGGGGAGAACCACGGAAAGACCATCATAAGAGAAGTCGAAACGCGCGAACAGGCGACATGGTGGTCGTCCCCGCTTCGTAACGGGGAAGAGGCGCGTCGGTCCGCTGGCGTACTAGAGTCGCCGCGATGAAGGAGGGGCCGGAGCTGCAGGTCATCCGCGAAGTGCTCGAGGGTTTGCTCAGCCGCGAGGTCGCGGCTGCCGTGCTTTTCGAGGCGCTCGAGGACGAGGCGCACCCGCCCCAGGACCCGGCGGGCTGGATGCGCTTCGCCCGCGGCGCCCTGCAGCGCGCGGCCACGAGCCGCTGCGGCGCGGAGACCGGAAACGAGATTCTCGAGCACATCTCGATGATTCTCGGACGCCCCAAGGCCCCCTTGTTGAAGCGGCGGCGGCGCCAGTCGGACATCCCCACCGGTCGGTTTCAAACGCACGTGGGCCCGGCGCGGGTCCTCCTCGTCGCCCGCACCGGCCGGCTCGCGCGCAGCCTCAAGGCGACGCTCCGGGAGCAGGTGGTTCCCCTGGTCTGCGGCGAGCTGGTCCGCCTCGAGACCTTTGCCCACGATTTTCGCCCCAACCTGGTGATCATCGACGCCCACGACGCACCGGACGGCGTGCCTGAAGCCTACGCCCGGCGATTCGGCGCCTTCGGCCCGGAGGTCCTGACCCTGATCTGGGACGACGATGGAGACCTCGGCCTGGCCCTCCAGGAAGCGCTCGGCGAGGCCGGGCGGCGGGTGTCCCGCTTCGCCCGCGAGGACGGCGTGGACCCGCTCCTCGACCTGGTCCGGGCCATGCAGACCTGAACCGCTTGCGCCGCCGCGATCGATCCGTCAGGGTTCCGCCCCCTCGGGAATCAGGAGCGACGGACCCCATGGCCAGCAAAGCCAAGATTGCGCGCAACCAGCACCGCGAGAAACTCGCGGCGAAGTACGCGAAGAAGCGCAGGCAGCTCAAGCGCATCGTGAGCGACCCCAACGCCTCCATGGAGGCGAAGTACGAGGCCATCGCCGCGCTTCAGAAGCTTCCCCGGAACTCGAGCCCCGTGCGCATCCGAAACCGTTGTCAGGTAACGGGGCGTCCGCGCGGCTACTACCGGAAGTTCGCCATGAGCCGCATCGCGCTCCGCGACCTGGGCCTCCGCGGTGAGATCCCGGGTCTCACGAAGTCGAGCTGGTAATGCCGCGGGACAAGATCCGAATGATTTCGTCGGCCGGTACGGGCTACACGTACTACACGACGAAGAACAAGCGAACGATGCCGGGCAAGCTGAAGCTTAAGAAGTACGACCCGCGTGCACGCCAGCACGTGGAGTTCGTCGAAGCGAAGATGCCTAGCAGCTCGAAGAAGTGAGCGGAAGCGATGTCCAAGGTCTGTCAGGTCACCGGTAAGGGCGTCATGGTCGGCAATCGGGTCTCGCACTCGAACCGCAAGACGAAGCGTCGGCTGCTGCCCAACCTTCAGACGCACCGCTTTTGGGTGCCGAGCGAGAACCGCTTCGTGAAGCTCAAGCTGAGCACCGCGGGCATCCGCGAGATCGACAAGCGCGGCATCGACACGGTGCTTCGCGAGCTTCGCCAAAAGGGCGTGAAGGTCTGAGGCGCGACCGAGCCTTCATGGCTCGACGCACGAGAAAGCCCGGGCTCGGTCCGGGCTTTTTTCGTCCGTCCCGGCGGCGAGTGGCGGTGTACTACTCTTCGGCGCATGGCCGAGACCATCTTCAGCAAGATCCTCCGCGGCGAGATTCCCTGCCACGAGGTCTACCAGGACGAGCACGTGCTGGCGTTCCTGGACATCGGACCGCTCGCCAAGGGCCATGTGCTGGTGATTCCGAAGGAAGAGGTGGCCACCGTCGCGGAGCTCACCGACGAGGCGAGCGCCGCCATCGGCCGGGTCCTGCCGCGCCTCTGCCGAGCCGTCATGAGGGTGAGCGGCTGCGACGAATACAACATCCTGCAGAACAACGGCCCGCGCGCGCATCAAGCCGTCTTTCACGTGCACTTCCACATCATCCCGAAGCCCCTCGGCGGTGGGGGCCTCGGCATCGACTGGCCCGCGGGCAAGCTCGACCCCGAAGAGGCGCCGGCGCTGGCCGAGGCCATACGTAGCGCCGTGGGCTGAGCGCGCAGCCTACACGCGAAGGCGCGGACCTCAGCCGGCGTCCTTGGGCGTCATGAGCGCCACCGTCGCGGCGCCGTCGCGCGAGCGAAGGCGCACGCGAAGCGGGAGGTTCGTGCGCCGGGCGAAGCGCGGGTCCTGGCTGGCGAGCGCCACGGTCCAGCCCGGCGGCAGCGCGCGCGCCCGCTCGCCGAAGCGCGCGTAGAGGCGGCGCTGGGACCTGCCCTGAAAGAACGCGGCGCGCGGCGCGTCCGTGATGAGAGCCCCGCGCTCGGGCAGTACGCCTTCGAGCGCCGGGGCGTGGTCGAAGTCCGCGTGCTCGAGCGTGAGGTCCGCACGGACGCCAGCGCGTTCGGCGGCCGCGGCGGCGGCCGCACAGGCCTGCGCGTCGATGTCGCTCCCGCGAAGGGACAAGGCGACCGGCGACCGCTCTCGGGCCCGCGCGTCGCGCTCGGCCGCGTCCCGCGCCGCGGCGCCCCCGGGGAAGCTCTCGAAGGCGAAGCGTCGACCGAGACCCGGCGCACGCTTGCGCGCGAGGAGGGCAGCCTCGATGAGGATCGTGCCCTGGCCCACGAAGGGGTCGACGAGCGTCGCCTCCCGGTCCCAGCCGCTCACGCGCAGAAGCGCGCGCGCCAGGTCGGGCCGGAGCGGCGCCATGGCCGCGGTTCCACGAAAGTCTCCCCGGTAGCCGCGCGCGTGGAGCGGCGCGCCGCTGGTGTCTACGCTGACGAGGGCCTCGTCGTCCACGACGCGCACGGAGACGGCGACGGCGCCCGCGTCGCCGGCGCTGGCGCGGGGCGGGCTGTCGCCGAGGGCCTCGACGAGCGCCGCGTGCACCTGCGCCTCCATGGCGCGAGCGGCGCTCAGCCTGGAGCCCGTCGAGAACGCCCGCAGCCGGAGCGGGCTCGCCGGCGTCAGCACCTCCGCCCAGGGCAAGGCCGCGGCCTCGCGCGCCAGCGTCGCGAGGTCCGGGCAGGCGAAGCGGCCGAGGCGAAGGCGCACCTGCTCGGCCACCCCGAGCTCGAGGTTGAGCCGGGCCAGAGTCGCGAGGCCTGGCGGCGTCTCGAGGCGCGCTCCGCCGCTCGTCAGCTCCGCGGTGGTGCCCGGAAGCGCGAGCTCGCGAAGCTCCTCGGCGAGCACCCGCTCGAGGCCCGCGGCGCAGCCGACGAAGAGCTCCTGGGTCCCGGAATCCATGGCCGGAGAGTCTGCGGTGCCACGGCGTCGGGCGAAAGTGCGCGCTCCAATCGGAGGCAAGCACGGTCCCGGCCAGGAGAGTTCTTCGAGCTCATCGAGCCTCCTTGGCCGGCTTCGTGGGCGCGACCGGGATCCAGGCCGCGCTCCGCCGGAGCGTCAGGCCTGCGGACCGCGCGCGAGGTGCGCTTCGGCGAGGGCACGGATGCGCTTGATCATCGCGTGGAGGCCGTTGCTCCGGCCGGGGCTCAGGTGCTTGTCGAGGCCAAGCTCGGCGAGGGCCGACGCGTGCTCCGTTTCGAGGATCTCCGCCGGCGTCTTTCCGCCGTAGAGCATGAGCACGATCGCGATGAGCCCCTTCACCAGGTGCGCGTCGCTGTCTGCGAGGAAGTGCATGCGGCCCTGGTCGCCGAGCGTACCCACGACCCACACCTGGCTCATGCAGCCCTTCACCTTGTGCGCGTCGACCTTGAGCGCGTCGTCCATGGGGTCGAGCTCGCCGCCGAGGTCGAGAATGGTCTTGTAGCGGTCCATCCAATCGTCGAGGAGCTCGAAGCTCTCGGCCAACTCCTCCAGCGTGGTCTCCACGGGCACGAGCGGGGGCTAGGACGGGGGCGCGCATGCGGCAAGGCGCCGGTGGAAGCAGTAGGATGCCGCGATGGATCCCGAGCTGGTCTTTACGCTCGTCAACGCGCTGCCCATGCCGATCTGGCTGACGTGGTTCGTCGCGCCGCGCTCCACGCTCGCCCGGTGGTTCGCCGACGCCCTCTGGCCCTGGGCGCTGCTCGCGGCAATCTACGTCGCGCTCCTGGCCGTGACCTTCAGCGGCCCGAGCCCCGGCGGCGACTTCTTCTCCTTGGCCGGTGTGATGCGCCTCTTCGACAGCGAGTGGGGCACGCTGGCCGGCTGGACGCACTACCTCTGCTTCGACCTCTTCGTGGCGCGCTGGATCATGCGAGAGGCGCCGGACGCCGGCTACCGGCTCACGCCGATCCTCGTCGGGACGCTGATGTTCGGCCCGCTCGGTCTCTTGCTCTTCTTCGGCGCGCGGCGCTGGTTGGTGCCCGCGACGCTAGTACCCGCGGCGCCGGTGACCACGGCGCACGTGCCCGCGGCGCCGGGGTCCTAGCTCCGTATGCGCGACTGGCAGCATCAAGGCGCGACGATGGCGGTCGCGAGCTGGGGTAGGGGCCCGGTCCGCGCCGTCCTGCTCCACGAAGGGCTCGGCAGCATCGCCCTCTTCAAGGGCTTCCCCGAGGCACTGGCGGAGCGCGTGGGCGGGCGAGTGCTGGCCTACGACCGCCGCGGTCATGGAGCCTCGGACCCACTCCCGGCCCCCCGCCGCCCGGATTTCATGCACCGGGAAGCGGAGGTGCTTGCGGCGCTCCTCGAGGCCGAGGGCGCCGAAGACGCGGTGCTCGTGGGCCACAGCGACGGCGCGTCCATCGCGCTTCTCCACGGCGCGCGGCGCCCGACGCGCGGACTCGTGCTCCTGGCGCCGCATCTCTTCGTCGAGGCGCTCTCGCTCGCAAGCATTCGCGAGGCCCGCGAGCGCTTCGAGCGCACGGACCTGCGCGTGCGTCTCGGGCGCTATCACCGCGACGCGGAGCATACCTTCCGGGCCTGGAACGACATCTGGCTCGACCCGGCCTTCGCCAGCTGGAACATCGAGGCCGAGGCCGCCGCGGTGAAGGCGCCGATGCTCGTGATCCAAGGGCGCGACGACGCCTACGGCACCGCCGCGCAGTACGAGCGCCTGGCCGCCGCCGCGCCGCAGGCGGACGTGCTCGTACTTGGCGCCTGCGGTCACGATCCCCTGCGCGACCGGCCGCTGGTCACCCTCGAGGCCATCGCCGCCTTCGTCGCGCGCTGCGCGTGACCGGAACGCGCCATCGCGCACAGCGACGACCCCTCGCGCCGGTGTTTCGCGGTATGAACCGCGTGCCCCGAGGCCTCGTCGGCCCGCCGAGGAATTCCATGCCCGCCTTTCCCCGCACCCGCACGCGCCGCAATCGGCGCTGGCCCTGGAGCCGGCGTCTCGTCCGCGAGAACACGCTCAGCACGAACGACCTCATCTGGCCGGTCTTCGTGAAGGAGGGCCATGGCGCCCGGGAGTCCGTTCCCACCATGCCGGGCGTCGAGCGCCTGAGCATCGATCTCCTGGTCGAGGCAGCCCAGGAGGCCCGTGAGCTCGGCATCCCGGCCATCGCGCTCTTTCCCGCCACGCCGGACGAGGCGAAGACCGAGGACGCGCGCGAAGCCTGGAACCCGGACAACCTCGTGTGTCGCTCCGTGCGCGCACTGAAGGACGGCGTGCCGGACCTCGGCGTCATCTGCGACGTGGCCCTCGACCCCTACTCGAGCCACGGCCAGGACGGCCTCGTGCGCGACGGCTACGTCGTCAACGACGAGACCCTCGAGGCCCTCGTTCGCCAGACCCTGGCCCAGGCCGAGGCCGGCTGTGACGTCATCGCCCCTTCGGACATGATGGACGGGCGCATCGGCGCCATCCGCGACGCCCTCGACGGGGCGGGCTTCACCCACGTGAGCATCCTGAGCTACGCGGCCAAGTACGCCTCGGCCTACTACGGGCCCTTCCGCGACGCCGTGGGCAGCAGCGGGAGCCTCGGCGGCGGCGACAAGAAGACCTACCAGATGGACCCGGCCAACGGCGACGAGGCGCTCCGGGAGGTCGCCCTCGACCTCGAGGAAGGAGCCGACATGGTGATGGTCAAGCCGGGCATGCCCTACCTCGACATCGTTCGCCGGGTGAAGGACGCCTTCGGCGCGCCGACCTACGCCTACCAGGTGAGCGGGGAGTACGCGATGCACCGCGCTGCCGCCGACGCGGGCATGCTGCGCTGGGACGACGTGGTGCTCGAGAGCCTCATGGCCTTCCGCCGCGCCGGCGCGGACGGCGTCCTCACCTACATGGCGAAGGACGCGGCGCGGCGCCTCCGGGCCGGCTGACCGACCCGAAGCGCGCCGCAGCGGGAGCACGACCTCCCCCCGACGCACCGCGGCCCGCTACTGGAACGGGATGTCGACGCGCGTGCTCGCGAGCTCGTTCCCGTCGTCCAGGCCGAACTCGAGCTGGGCGCGGTTGATGGCGGCGGGAAGGCCCAGGTCCGATACGTAGGCCTCGGCGCCGGGGGAAACGAACGTGGTGCCCGAGGCGAAGGCGCTCGTCAGGTCGAAGACCATGTCGCCCTCGTCGATGATCAGCGAGACCGAGGTGATGGGCGTGGCGAACTGCGGGTCGATGGCCAGGTAGGCGCCATCGTAGACGAGGTCGACGACGCAGACGCTGCAGGGACTGCCGGGCGGCTGAGGCACGACGCGCCCGGGATCCGCCTCGGCGGCGAAATACTGCGAGCCCGGACAGAGGTCCGGATGTGCCGAGAGATGCGTCGCGTCGGCGCGCACGGGGAAGGGACAATCCGGCGAGTCCACGAGATCCGTGAGGCCCGACGCGGACGGTCCCGCCGCCAGGTGAAACGAGTTCGGCGGGACCACCACGGCCGCGCCTCCGTGCGCCGCGATCCGATGAGCCTGGCAGGGAAGCGCAGGAACGGGAGCGCAGCCTGCCGCGTGCGGCGTAGAGGCGCACCGGAGGTTGATCGCCGCCTGCAGCGTCGCGCACGCGGAGAGCCGGCGCGGCGGGTCGCAGGGCGGATGCGCGCAGACGTCGGCCTGCGGGAGCGACAGGGGTACGCTCCCTTCGTCCCGAAGCAGCGCCATGACCTGATCCGCACTGAAGGACGGCAGGTAGGCCCAGACCAAGGCCGCCATGCCGCTCGCCGCGGCCGAGCCCAGCGACGTCCCGGTCAGGAGCGTGCTCGGACGCGGGGCCGCGCCGTGCGCGGCGAGGTCGAGGGCCGCGAAGCGCGCGGGAGCGACGAGCTCGGGCAGGCCCCCTTCGCGGGTCATGTGGAGGGGCCGGTCGGTCTCGTCGACGGCGCCGACGGGGTACACGACGGGCCCGAGCCCGCAGGAGGACGGAACGTCGGCGAAGGCGGCCGGCAGGAGCGGCCCACTCTGGTCGAGGGAGTCCGGACCCGCGACGCGGTTGCCGCTCGCCGCGAAGACGAGCGCTCCCTGACAGGTCGCGAAGTCGAGGGCCGACCGCACGGCCAGGACCGCCGCCCGCGTGTGACCGCCGATCTCCGTGAACCGGTCGTCGAACCCGAGCGAGAGGTTGATGATGATCCGGTTGGTTCGGCCCCGCGCCTGCCAATCGAGGACCGCGCTTTCGATCTCGGTGGCGAGCGTTCCGATGAAGCCGTAGTGGCCGCCCCTCGGGTCGATGTGCCCGTCCGGCGCTACGCGATCGAGCGCCAGGTGGTGGGCGAATTCCACGGCGCAGGGACCGCCGCTCGCGACCCTCGCTGGGCACGCGACCTCTTCGATGGCGCGACCCATGAGACGCGCGTGGTTCGAGCGCGGCGAGGCCGGCGCCACATCGTAGCGGGGTGGCCCCGGCGGCGCCGGGGAGGCGTCGACGATGGCGATCTCGACCGGCTGCGGATACATCGCGGCTCCGGCGGAGATGACCGGCAACGCAGCGGGACTCTCGAGCTGCGCGCGATAGCCGGCCTCGAAGGCGGGGAACACGAGCTGGAGCGCCTGGACGGCCGGAGTCGGCGTCATGGGAGCGACCGCCTCGCAGTCGGGGTCCAGCCAGGCGGCCGGTGGCCGGCCGGCATCGGAGGGCAGACCCAGGGTCCCCGGGGGGTTCCCGGGACCGGTGTATTCGTAGGCGCAGAAGCCCGTGCCCGACGCGCTCGTCGCGTGCTGAAGGAGCTCGACGGAAGCCCAGGCCGGGCTCGCGCTCGGGCAGGACGTGCCGGCAGCCAACACGCCGACCCTGCGCCGGCCGTCACAGAGGGCGCTCGTGGGCCGCGGCTCATCGACGCGGATGCAGTAGGTGCTCCCCATGGGCTCGTCGACGTTCCCGTCGCAGTTGTCGTCGACGCGGTTGCAGACCTCTGGAGCTCCGGGGTGAATCGCGTCGTCCAAGGGCGCGCAATCGCGCCCGTTGAGGTAGCCGTCGCCGTCGGCGTCTCCGCGGGGACGCAAGGAGGCTCCGGAGCTCGCCGCGCCATCGCCCGTTGCCGTGCATCCGAGCAACCCGCTCAAACACATGACGCTCGTCGTAAGTCTTAGGCTCATCGTTCTTTCCTATCGGGTCAGCACGCGATACGCGGACCACTCGCCTCGGTGTGTTTCGCGGAGCGCAAGCACCGCTGCTCGAAGCTCCGTTTCCGACACGCGCTGCGCCTGAGCGCGTCGGCCCAGCTCCGCGGCCAGCGCGGCCGCGGCGGCATCGCTCACGGGCCGGCTCGTCGCGACGACGAGCTCGGCGCCCGCCAGCAGGAACGCCTGCGCCAGCCCGAGGCTGGCGACCGTGGCTCCCGGAGTGCCCCGAGCGGTCCCGCAGCCGCTCAGGATGGCCACGCGAGGCGCGGCAGACAGCGTAAGAACGTCCGAGGGGAAGAGGCGGTCCGAGCCGGCGAGCTGAAGCACCCGCTGCCAGCCGGAGCGCCCCTGCGCCTCGCTGTGGCCTGCGAAGTGGAGCAGCTCGGCATGGCCCAAGGCGTCCATGACGGCGCGCCGCGTCGCCTGGGGCCCGACCAGCGTCCGCGACGGTAGGCCCGCCGCGCCGAAGGCGGCAGCCAAGCCGTGCGCCTCGCCCCGCGCCAGCCGAAGGTCCGAGCTCGGATCGGCCACGAGCAGGGCGCTTCCCGCGGTGTCGCGGCGCGCCTCCGCCGGGCCCACGTCGAGCCCGTAGACCACCGGAACGTGCGCCATCAGGGGCCGCCCGGCGACGGGCAACGCGTGGAGGTCCTGCGCCATCCAGGGCCCCGAAGGCAACGCCACGATCCTCCGGACCCCCGCGAGGCGTGCCTCGAGCGCTCGGCGCATCAAGGGCAAGGACTGCTCCACGGTAGGCCCAAGCGGCACGGCCTCGACCCGATCGCCAAGACCGGCGATCAGCGTCCACGCGCCGCGGTGGCGAGCGAACGCGAGCAGGAGGTCCCCGGGGGGGTAGGCGGGCAGCTCGTCGCTCACGCGGGCTCGGCCCACCACGTGATCGAGGAGGCGCCGGGCCTCGGCGTCCATCCGCGCGACCGTGGCGTCGTGATCTGCGAGCTCGGATTGCGGCGTGTCGAAGCGCCGCCGCGCGAAGGTCTCGACCTCCGCGCGGGCGGCGGCGTAGGCATCGAAGGCCTCGGCACGATCCATCGGGTCGGGCCCTGTCCTCGACCGCTCGCGAGTGTGGAGGCTGCGGATCGCACGCACGCGCTCACGCCTCAGCGCGCCGAGCGCCAGGTCGGCGCGCCCTCGCTCGAGGTGAATCTCCACGAGGAGCCGCCCGCTGGTCGCCCGTGTGCTGGCGAACACATCCCTGCCCTCTCCGACAGCGACCTGAAGCAGCTCACGGTCCAGGAGCTTCTCCGCGCGGCGCAGGTGATGGACGGCGGCATCCAGATCGCCTTGGCTCCAGGCTACGCGAGCACGACCGACCGCAGCCCGGCGCGCGCCGGGGTTGGCCGCATGAGCCTGGCTCAGCGCGTAGAGTCGGTCGTAGGCCTTTCGCGCACCGTCCGTATCACCACGCGCCAGAGCCAGCCGTCCATCGACCTCCCATAGCCAGCTCTCAACTTCGAGGTCGGCCCGGCTCAGCTCCGCACGCACGGCGGCGAGGCGTACGTCCGCATCCTCGATCAAGCCTGCGCTCAGCTCGGCAAGCGCAAGGTCGACCTGAATCGAAAGGCGCTCCTCGGGACGCAGGCACGCGTCGGCGTTGAAGTCGAGAGCACGGCGAAGCGTAGTAAGCGGGTTCCAGTGACCATCATTGAGGTGCTCAGCCTCGGCCTCAAGCTCGATCCACGCGCGCGACCAAAGTGAGTAGACGAGCAGACAGGAGCCGGCGTCGACGCGGCTTTCGAGCGCCAACAAGAGGGCGTGCGCTTCGCGGCTCCTTCCGATGGCCCCGACGGTGTGCGCCACCTTGAGCGTGGCGTTCTGCTCATCGCGGTGCAGGCCCTGCCGGGCGGCCAGGCGCTCCGCAGCGGCGAAGTTCTCCGACGCAGCACGAAGGTCACTGAGAAGGAGGTCCGTGAGGCCGAGGAAGTACGGCAAGCGAGCCCGGCCGTTGGGGTGCAGCCGGTCCATCCGCGCCCTCTCGTCGAGCTCCCCGAGGATGCGACGAGCACGCTGACGGCCTCCGTTCGGCAACAACCGGCTGTAGTACGCCGCAGCAAGCCGATCATCTGTGGCGCCGGAGACGACGCCGAGGCCGTCCCACATGCCGGCGCTTTCCAGCAACACGTCGACGCCGCGGGCCGTCCTGCCGCTTCGCGCCAGCAGGCGCCCGCGGAGCGCCATGAGGGCCGCCATCTCCTCGCCTCGAGCATCCGACGCCGCTTCGGCGCGGGCCAGCGCGGCCTCCATGCCCTGCGCGGCACGCACCTCGCGCACCTCGTTCAGGCGCGGAAAGTCCGGCTCGAATGCCAGAGGGAGCTGGTATCGAACACGCGATGCGTCCGCCACGTGAAGCGGTGGAAGGGGAGCCGGTAGCGGATCCGGCAACGTGACGCGAAGCTGACGTCCCCCTTGGACGCGCCGATGCTCCACAGCGAGGCGCCGGTCCCCGAGCGCAACGTCGGGCACCGCGTCCAGCTGGTCCGGCGCCACCCACACCACGAGCTCCGTTCCGGGGCGCACCCGGCAGACCGGTCCCACGAGCTCCGACGCGCACCCGCTCCATTCGACCTCGATGCGGTCCTCTTCCGGGACCTCGACGACGACCGGCGTCGGAGACGGCGGGATCGTGCTGAAGGTCGCCAAGGCGACAGCGAGCGTGCGGGGGCCGGGCGTCATGGATCCGTGCCTTCGAGGTACACCGGCTCGCGCACCTCGAGAGTTACGCCGTCGGGCCACGTCAGCGTCGCGCCCACGGTGACGGCGCCCGCGAGGTCGCCGAAGAGCGCGCGCGCAGGACCCGAAATCAGGACGCCACCCCTCGCGCCGATCTGGACCGGCGGGTTCCACGCCCCCCGGACCCCCGCCACCTCGAGGAAGGGAACCACCTCGACCCCCGGCCGAGCCTGTTCCGGTCGCAGGTTCCACCGGAACGCGGTCTCCGGGTGGAACGAGGGCACGGCCACCCGGTCCTGGGTCTCACCGCGCTCCGATCGCGCGCCCCGCGAAAGCTCGGACGTCATTGCCGGCGCGAGGGACTCCGTCGGAGCCGGCAAGCGGACGAAGAGGAGGAGTGCAGCGGCGACCGCCAGCGATGCCGCGCCTACCCAGGCCCACGGCGACCGGCCTCGGCGACCAGGCGCCGGGGTGGACTCGGGCGCCGCGCCGCCGCGCACCGCGGTCTGGACCAGTCGCTCCTTCAGCTCCGGGTCGAGGGGGCGAAAGGCCTCGAGCCGTGCCGCGAGTTCCTCGTCGTCGAGCGCCCGCGCGCGGAGACGCGCCAACGCCTCGGAGCTCAGCGACCCGGCCGAGAGCGCCTCCCACTCCGCCCATTGCTCTCGTTCCTTCTGCACGACGTCGCTCCCCCCCTCCCGCGCGAGCCTGCCGAGGTCCCCCATCAGCTCGAGGTCATCGGGCGTAGGGACCTGGTCTTCCTCATCGCTCATCGCCGGTCTCCGGGTACGGGCCTTCGAGCTCACGAGCGATTTGCGCGGCCTTACGCACGATGCGGTGCTTCCAGGTGTAGATGGCGGCGTGCGAAAGTTCCGTGCGCTCGGCAATCGCCGCCGTGCTGAGCTCCGCGCCGAAGAGCAGCTCGAACACCTGATAGCCCGTTGGGCTGAGCTGGGCTTCGAGGCGCTCCAACACCACCGTGAGGAACTGGCGCGACGCCAAGCGGGGTTCCGGGCCCGGGGTCGTACGGCGATCGAGGCACTCGGCGGGCACCGGGTCTTCGGTCCAAGGGCTTCGGCGCGCCGAGCGAAGCAGGGACGCGGTTCGGCGTTCGGCCACCATTCCCACGAAGCTCTCGAGGCCGAGACCTGCCTCGGGATCCCATGAGCGAAGCAGGCGTCCATCGTCTGCAAAGAGGAGAGCGAAGATCTCCTGGACCATGTCCTCGACTTCTTGTCGGATGGACCGGGCGCGGCGCTGACGACGCAAGAGCGCACGAGCCACGCGCACCTGGATGACCGGCGCGAGGCGCTCCACTAAAGACCCCGCGGCAGCCTCCTCCTGCTGGAGGGCTCGTTCCACTAGCCTTCGGTCGTCCTGTCCCAAGCTCGTTTCCCATCGTGGAGTAGCGCTACTGCGTATGTTCGCCGGGAGACCCGCGATTCTTACGCGAGCCGAGAAAAAAATCCTGGCGCGCCTCACCGGTCAGCGCGTGCGCCGCGAAAGCGGGCATCTCCGAGGGGCGACCGAGCGCTCCACACGGGTATCGAAGGCGTCGCGCATCGTCAGAATGGGCCCAAACAGCACGAACTCCCTCTGAGACCTGAAACGAGAGGAGTGTTCGATGCGACCCGTTCGAAACTTGTTGGGCCCCGGCCTGGCTCTACTGCTGCTTACGTCCTGCGCTGGACCCGGTGATGGCGCGTCGAGTCGCGCCACGGCTCTGAGCAGCCCGCACTACGGCGCCGAGAACGCGGCCGGTGTCTGTTTGGGCGCGCGGATGACGCTCGCCGGAGCGATCGCTGCCGCCGGAGCCTCGGGCACCGTTTACGTCTCCGCGCAACCGTCCGAGATCGTCGAGTTCTTCACGGCGACCGTGTTCGACTCGGTCACCCTTCTTCCCGCTGGGACCGACGCAGACGCCGGCGCCTGCGTAGACGATCCGCTCGCTCGCCCGACCGTCAAAGCGTTCAGCCGGGCGATTCGCCTCATCGACGTGGTCGCCAGCGGAGTCGACAAGGTCGTCACCATCCGCGGCGTGCACCTCACCCACGAAGCCGATCCGGCGACCTTCGCTGGGGACGGCGGAACCATCTCGGCCGGCCGGAACACCACCTTGGCGCTCGCGGCCGGCGCGAGGGTCAGCAACGGTCACGCGACCGGAAGCGGCGGGTGCATCTTCGCCTTCCGTTCGACGGTGATTACGGACTTCACCGTCTCGATAGACGACTGCGAAGCCGACCTCGATGGCGGCGGCGTCGCCATCGTTCGCCGCAATCAGCAGAATCCGCTCACGAACGTGGTCGCGCGCGTCACCGGCAGCAGCGCCGGCGGCGACGGTGGCGGCATTCACGTCGACCGAGCGAACGTCTCTGCGTTCACGCTTCAAGACAACACCGCCGGCAACGATGGCGGCGGGCTCTACTTCACGTCCGCGGGCCTTCCCCAGAGTGTCCGCGTCGACGCGGACCTCATCGCCGGCCGCTGCACCTCGACCTTGGACGATTGCACCGAGGGGAACCGCGCCGGCGGAGACGGCGGCTCGGCCTTCGTGACGGGGCGAAGCAGCCGCTTCTCCATGGCGGGCGAGGTGGGTGACGGCGTCGCCGGTGAAGAGGGCGGCGGCGTTCACGTGACCAACCGGGCGCGCGCTCAGCTCTGCCCCAACACGGCGCTCTACAACAGCTTCGCCCAAAGCCACGGGGGCGGGATCTACGCGAACGCCAGCTCCATCGTTCGCCTCATGACGGACTGCGAACCGCTCCTCACGCGCCTGAACGATAGGTTCACCATCCCGAAGCCCCCCTACGAAGGGCTGCCGGCGCCGGCGCCCTGCCCCTTCGACGGCCCGGGATGGCTATCCCTGCTGAACACGCCAGGGCCCATCCTGATCACCGGCAACCACGCCGGTTGGCTCAAGCCGGCCCTTCCCTTCATCGCGCCCGTGCCCATCGACCCGACGCGGCTTGGCGGCGGCATCGCGCTGTTCAACGCGGACGCCAGCGTCGTGGTGGGGGCAGCCATTCTCCTCGACGACGTCCGCATCGACGAGAACCGGGCCACGCAAGACGGTGGCGGCCTGGCCGTCACCCAAACCAGCACGTGGACCGTGGAGCCGGGCGATGGGGTCACCGGGCCACCGCCCATTCAGATCGCACTCAACCGCGCGACGAACGGCCAGGGTGGGGGCGTCTTCGCCAGCGGCGCGAGCTTGGTGAGCTTCAACGACACCTTCGGCGTGGTCGAGATCCTGGACAACGTCGCGTCGGATGGCGCGGCCCTGGCCATCACGAACGGCTCCAGCCTGGCCTTGGGTCACGCCGAGATCGTCGGAAACGTCGCCACGAGCGGCGTGGGAGGCGTGGTGGTGGACGATTCCGCCGCGGTTCTCGGTACCGCGGTCGCCGGCTGCGGCGGCTTGGCGTCGGTCAACAAGCCGTGTCTCCGCATCGAGGAAAACGAGTCGACGGGTGTCGATGGATCGGCCGTCGATGCCGTCGACAGCGTCATCACCCTTCGTCGCGGCATCGTTCGCGGCAACATCGGCGCAGCCGGGGGAGCCTCGGTGGCCGTCCGCGGGACCTCGGGAAGCGCAACGATGGCCAACGTGACCGTCGGTGACTCGAGCCTCGACGGGTTCCGCCTGGACGTGGGCACCCTCGACTGCGACCACTGCACGTTCTTCCGGGCCGACGACGGGCTGCAGGTGACGTCTCCGGCAGTGGCGACCGTCGACAACTCGCTTTCGGTCCAGAACAACCTCGACACGCGCTTGATCGCGCTCTTGCCTGCGGCGGCGCTCAATGGCTCCTGCAACACGTCTACGGCGCCGGTGCCCGTGCCGGGCTGGGGCTCGGTGGATGCCGCGTTCGACGTCGACCAAGACGGGCGTCCGACGGTCATCAATGCGGACAACCAGTGCTCCGTCGGTCTCGAGTTCGACGTCCAGCGACTGACCCGGCCCGACCCGGCGGGCGCGGGCGTCCCGGGTGCTGGCGCTCCGGCCAACACCATCACGCTGTCGGACGCAGGCGCCTTCGAGCTGCCACACGCCTGCGGTGACGGCGTACTCGCCTGGTACGAGGCCTGCGACGACGGCAACTTCGTCGACACCGACGCCTGCAGCAACACCTGCACGCCGAACCCCTGAGCGGGAACGGACGACGCACGCCCCGGGGTGAGCCTGAGCTCGCCTCGGGGCGTTCTTGCGTGAGGTAGGCGCTGGTGACGGCCCGCGGACCTGCGCGGCGGGCGCCGGGCGCTCAGGCCTTCTTGCCGTAGCGCTTCTGGAAGCGGTCGACGCGACCCTCGGTGTCCATGACCTTCTGCGTGCCCGTGTAGAACGGGTGCGAGAAGGCCGACACGTCGACGCGCACGACGTAGTGCTCCACCCCGTCGACCTCGCGGGTCTCCTTGGAGGTCATGGTCGAACGGCCGATCACCTCGTCGTCGCCGTCGACGAAGATGACCGGGTGGTACTCGGGATGAATGTCGGCCTTCATGGGAGGGTCCTGGGTCGTCGTCCGCGCGGGCCGTCCGGTCCGTTCCGGGGCGGGTTGCGCGCGAAGGGCGGAAGGTATGCGAGGCTCGCGCGCCCGCGTCAAGCAGGCCCGGCTATGCTGCCGCCGTGGACCTGATTCTCATCGCGGCGGGCGCCGCGTTCGTGAGCTTCGTCGTGGTGGCCTTCGCGCTCGTACGCCGGGATCCGCCGCAGCCCGGACCGGACCCGCGCCTCGAGGCGAAGCGGGACGCGGACCCGGTCTCGAAAACGAACGGCGAAGGCTGAACGCGCGCGCGCGGCGCGGGATCAGTCGCAATACTGCGCGAGGCCCTGAGCGCAGCAGCTCTCCCGGCTCTCGTAGCCAAGGGCACAGTTCTGCGCGAGCTCCTCTTCGCCGAGCTCCGTGGCGAGGGCCTCGAGGGCCCCCTCCCGGGCCCGGGTGCGCTGCGTCGCGAGCTCGTCTCTGGCCTGGACCAGGTCCTCGCTGGCCTCCTCGGCGAGGTTGCGGGTCTCCCCGGGGTCGAAGTCGACGCGGAAGAGCGCCTCTTCGGGCAGACCGCGGGGGTTGCCCGCGTTCGCCGTGAGCAGCTTCCACTCGTCGGTGCCGCGCCGCTCGCGCACGGACTCGAGCACGTTCCCTTCGTGGCTCTCCTCGGCGTAGACCACGTCCGTGCCTTCGAAGATGTCGCCGCCCTGCACACCGGACGGCACCTCGAGGTCCTCGAGGCGGAGCAGCGAGGGCATCAAATCGATGCTCTGCACCCAATGGCGCACGACGGTGCCGCCGCGGCGGCTCTCCGGGAGCTTCACGAAGAGGGGCACGCGCACCTGCTCGTCGTAGAGCGTCGTTCCGTGCCAGAAGCCGCCGTGGTCCCCGAACTCCTCGCCATGGTCGCTCGTGATGACCACGGTGAGGTCGTCGTAGAGGCCGCGCTGCTTCAGCTCGGCGATGAGCTCGCCGAAGCGCGCGTCCCAGAACGTGATCTCCCCGTCGTAGAGGCCGCGGAGCCGGTCCGCTTCGGCCGGGTCCGGCCGCGGATGGGCGCTCCGGGCGTAGCCCGTGCCGTCGTAGGGATGCACGTAGTAGGGGTCGTGCGGGTCCATGTACCCGACGAAGTAGAAGAAGGGCGCCGGCGAGGGCTCGTCGAGCCAGCTCAGCACCTCGGCGTTCACCGTGGCCGCGTCCCGGTAAACGCTCCCCGGGGACACGACGCCGAGCAGCGCCTTGCCCCGGTCGACGACGCGGCGGACCACCTGCATGAGCAGCAGCTTCACGGAGGCGTCGTCGGCCCAGAGCACGTTGTCCGGCTCGAGGTGCACGTAGCGGTCGAAGCCCTGGTGGAAGTTGTAGTGCGCGGTGAGGTTGTGGTTTGTGGCAAGGCCGCGCGTATGCCAACCGCTCGCGTGAAAGGCCTCGGGCAGGGTGACGAGCGCGTCCGGCAGACCGTCGGTCTTCGCCATCACGCCGTGGTTGCCGGGGAGCCGGCCGCTCAAGATCGAGGCGAAGCTCGGCCGGGTCCAGCTCGCGTTGGCGAAGGCCTGGTCGAAGCGAACCGCGTCCGCGGCGAAGGCGTCGAGGTTCGGCGTCGCGCCGGCCTCGTAGCCGTAGGCCGGCAGGTGGTCGGCGCGGAGCGTATCGACGACGAGAAAGAGCACGTTGCCCGCCCCCTCCGGCGCCGGCCGCTCCGGGCCGTTGTTGGCCGCGTTGGCCGGCTCGCCCACGAGAAGCGCACCCGCCGCGAGCACGGCGATGGCTGCGCCGCAGACCGCCGGGCTCGCCCAGCCGCGAAGCAGGAGCGGCGCCCGCCGAAGGAGCGCGCGGAGACCGAGCCAGAGGCCGACGTAGACGAGCGCCGCCGCCGCGAGGCAGCCGACGATGACGCCGAGTCCCGGCAGGCTCTTGAGCACGAGCTGCTCCTCGAAGACGTCCCGGCGCACGAGGAAGACGCCGAGCGCGAGGCCGAAGACGGCAACGAGGAGCGCGGTGGTGCGCGCGTAGGCATCGACCTCGGGCACGGCCTCGCGGCGCATGCGCCGGCCAACCCAGGCGAGCACGCTCAGCATCACGCCGCCGCCGAGCGCGCAGAACACGCCGTAGGCCAGCGCGCCGTAGGCGAGCACGCCGTAGCCGCTCCGCCCGCCGCCGCCGAGCGCCACGGCGAGGCCCTCGCCCACGCCTACGATCACGCCGGCCAGGAGACCCGCGCCGAGCCCGAGGACGAGCGCCCGGGGGACCGCCGGCCACTTCTCCGGCGGCACCTCCGGGAGCGACGCCTCGAAGGCCTGCTCGCGCTCGGCCTCGTCGACGGCGATGCGCGGCGTGTAGCCGCTTCGGCGCGCCAGGAAGATGAGCCCGCCGACGGAGGACACGAGCATCTCCGCGGCGAAGCCCACGGTCGGGATGAGCACGGCCACGGCCAGCGGCAGGCCCACGAGCGGGCTCGTGTAGAGCGCGACCGCCGCCGTATCGCGGAGGCCGATGCCGTTGATGGAGGCGGGCACGAGCGTGGCGAAGATCTGCAGGCTCGAAGCGAAGAAGACGTAGCCCACGCCGAGCTCGGCCCCGACGGCCCGCGCTGCGCAGACGTAGATGAGGTTGTTGAAGGCATGCACGCCCACGCCCAGGGCCACGGCCTGCGCGAGCAGGGCGCCCTTCCCTTCGTAGGCGCAGACCGCGTCGACGAGGGAATGGAACTTGGGCTGCACGGGCGTGGGCAGTACGCGAATGGCGAGGCGGAAGAGCCGCGGGCGCGCGAGCAGCGTGAGCGCGACGGCCACGATGCCGAGGAAGAAGGCGTTCACCAGCAGCACGCCGCCGAGGCCGAGGAAGCGCTCGCCGTAGATCGACGCGCCCATGACGACGAGGCCGAAGGCGACCTGCCCGAGGAGCGTCTCGACGGCGATGGTCGCCGTGGCGCGCGCGGTCTTGCCCGTGTGCTTGGCGACGTCGTAGATGCGCCAGCCGCCGAAGCCCGTGAAGCCGCCGGGCGTGAAGGCGCCCCAAAAGCGCGCGATCATGATCGAGCCGGCGAGAAAGCGGGGCTCCGGGCGAATGCCCTGCCCGCGGAGCAGTGCCCGCCAGCGGAAGGTGGCGAAGGTGATCGCCGTGAGCTGCATGGCGATGGCCAGCACAAACCAGCCCGCGTGAAGGTCGCCGAGGCGCGCGAGCAGGTCCTCGGCCCCGTCCCGGCGAAGCACCTTCCGGTAGACGAGGGCGAGCATCGCCGCGGTGAAGGCCACCTTGAGCAACATCAGCAGGCGCTTTCGCGCAGCTCCGGGCTTGCGCTCCGGCAGCTCCAGACCCTCGCGCTCCGCCACCGGCGGAACGTCGCTTTCGCGTTCTTCGCGTGTCGCCATAGGTCCCTCGCTTTCGCCCTGCGGGGGTTCGCGCGCGATCCCATCGGCCCTGGGACCCCGTGCGGCCTCGTTCGCTAGCCTTCGCCCCCGAAGGGGTCAAGTAATCCGCCGGGGCAACGCTCCGGGGCCCGCGGTGCCTTCCGGGGTGGTGTTCCTCCGATTCGGGCGCATGTTCCCCGCGTGGCGCTCCTGCTCTCCCGCCTCGACGTCGCCCTCCTCGTGAGCGTCGCCGCCGCCGTGCTCTACGTGCTGGCGAAGCGCTGGGACCGGGCCCAGGCGGACATGAACGAAGGCTGGCAGGCCTGGGCCGAGGCGCGGGGCGGCAGCTACCGCGAGTCGGCGACCTTCAGCGGCCGGCTGCGCGGGCTCCCGGAGGTGAGCGCCCTCGAAGGCGACGTGCCCGTATCGAGCGGGCGGGCGGTCTCGGACACAAGAGCCGAAGCCGTGGAGGACCTCCACGTGGCCGGCTTCGTGGTCGGCGGCGGGCCTCGCTTCATCGCGCATGCCGCGCCGGGCGGCGGGCTGGACCTCGACGCCGCGCACGAGGCCCTCGCCGAGGACGCGCTGTCTCCGCGTGCCCGGGCTCGCCTCGAGGCGCTCGGCGACGCGCTCCTCGAGCTTCGGGCCGAAAACGGCACCATCAGCGTACGCACGCGTCCCGCGGCGCCGGGATCGGCGGCCTTCGCGGCCGCACGGGAGCTCGCGGCGGAGCTGGCGAGCTTCGGCCGGGCGTGGCTCGGGCCCGTCGGGACCCTCGAGGGCGTGCGCGTGGAGGACGTGCGGGCCCGGGGCGCCGTGGCGGGAGTGCCCTTCGAGGCCCGGCTCCACGTGCGGCCCGAGCTGCGTGGCTATGGCGACGCCTCGCTGGTGCTCAGCGTGCCCGGCACGCTGCCGCCCTCGGACGTGGTGCTCGGCGAAGATGCGACGCCGCAGGTTCCGGCGCCGGTGCTCGCGCTTCTCCACGGCGCCCGGCTCCAGACGGACCGCCGCGGCGCGCGCCTTCACCTGCCCGTCCGCCCGGCACCGACCGAGGCGGCGGTGCGTGCTGGAGCGCACCTCCTGGCCAGCCTCCGGGCGCCGGCGCTGCCCCTCGCATGAGAGCGCCTCAGCGCGTCTGCCAGCCGTCGCTTTCGACGACCGTCTCCCGCCAGGCCGCGATCTCGTCCGGGAACTCCTCCTCGGCCCCGCCGTAGGGAAAGAAGAGGAAGGTATCGTCGGAGCGCCCGGGGACCGGGTCGACGCTCGCGAAGGCGGCGAAGCGAGGGAAGGACGGGAAGTAGGTGCCGAACTCCTCGCGGATCTGTGCGGCGCGGCTGCTCACGCCGTCGCCGGCGAGCATGCTGAACTCCGGGGCGAAGAAGGGACGCGTCGAGACGCGGCTCCACTCGGCGTAGGCCGTCTCGAAGGTCATGCGCAGCGACGCCAGGTCGCCGTGGTGCAGGCTCTTGCCCACGAAGTCCATGTAGTCGTCGCCGGGATACACGGCATCGATGTCCCAGATCGCCTCGATGGCCGCCGGGGAGATCATGGTGTCCTCTTCGCCGCCTCCGAAGTACCCGCTCGATCCGTACATGAACCACTTCACGTCCGTGACGCCCTCCTCCCGGAAGATGTCGATGACCCGAATGAAGGCGTCGCGGACGCGCTCCGGGCCGTCGGGAAGCTCCGGGTCGCCGTAGTAGCGGTTCAGATCGTCGGCCACGGGAACGCGGAGCTCCGGCGCCACGTCCGGGTCCACGGCCGCGGCCTGGAGGCCGTCCGGACCGAAGGCGTAGAAGACGGTGTTGTCGAACTCGCCGAAGAGCGTGAGCCAGAGCTCCTTCTCGATGGGAGCCAGCGAGCCGGCGAAGGCGCGCACGTGGTCGTCGTAGCGGCCGGCCAGCAGATCGCGCACCGTCGGAACGTTCGGGAAAGCCGCCGCCGGCACGTCGAAGTTCGGGAGCGGCATGGCCCAGCTCAAGGCGACGACGGTCTCCGGCTCGTAGAGGAAGTCGAGAAAGAGCAGCCCCTCGGGGTCGATGGGCGCCGGATCGACGCGCGTCTCCGGGTCCGCGATGGCCGCCTCCACGCGACCGGCATCGAGCCAGTCGACGAAGAAGTGAACGAGCGCCGGCGCGCCGCCCATCTTCGCCTCGTGCGCCTCGTAGTCGTCTTCTCCCAGGAGGAAGATGCCCGGAAGCCGGGGCCCCTCCCACGCGGGACCGCCCGCGTCCTGGGGCATGTCCGCCGCCGCATCGGCCAACATGTCACCGCCGCTATCGGGCGCCATGTCGACGGCCATGTCGATCGCCATGTCAACGGCCGCGTCGGGACCGGCGGCGTCGTCATCACCACAGGCGACGACGAGGGCGACGCTCGCGATGAGTCCGAGGGGCGCGTTCAGGAGAGGCCTTCGCATGCGCCGCGACCGAGCAACGGCCGTGCCGGGCCCGGGGCCACGCCTCGCGCCGCGGGAACGGGGCAAGCGGGAACGCGAGTTCACGAGGCGCCGTGCCATTCCGTCGCGCTCGCCGACGCCGAGCGTCGCCGGCGGCGGGGCGCTAGCCTCTCTTCATGGCGCAGCGGCCCGGCCCCGACGCATGCTTCGACGTGCCGCGGCTCCTGACGCACCCCGTCGTCGTGCTGGCCATCGCGCTCTGGTGGCTGAACGACCACGTGCTCAAGGCGGCCTTCGGCAACGCGCTGACCGGGAAGCTCAGCGACGTGACCGGGCTCATCGCCACCCCGGCGGTACTCCTTGGTCTGCTCTGGCTCTTCGGTGTGCGCCCGGGCCGGCGCCTCGCGGGCACGCTGGCCGCGGCCACGGCCTTCGGGCTCGCCGCTATCAACCTCTCCGAGGCCGCCGCAGACAGCTACCGCGGCGCCTTCGCCCTGGCCTTCGGGGCGTTCGCGCACGGGGTCGACCTCCTGGGAGGTGCGCCCCTTCGCTTCGGCGAGGCGCAGCTCACCATGGACCCGAGCGACCTCTTCACGCTGCCGGCGGCGCTCGTCACTCCATGCATCGCGGAGCGACAGGCTCAGGGCGACCGGCGGCCGAGCTCCTCGAGGGAGAGGCGCACGACCGGCCGGCTCCGGCGCACGTCGCGCCGGGAGCAGGCCAGCCCCACCGACGGGTAGGGGTTGTACATGCTCGCGGTGGCCTCGAGCTCGACGCGCAGCGGAGCCTCTTCTCCTGGCGGTGCTTCGACGATGAGGTCGAAGTCCGTGCTCCCGAGCGGCGCGTCGACCCCAAACGTCCTCGAGAGGGCTAGGGCCACCGGGTCGTCATGAACGAGCACGGTGTCGATGGCCCCCGCGTCCCGCGCGGCCACAAACCCGCGGCTGGCCTGAACGAGCTGCCCCGGCGGCACGCGAAGCGTGACGCGGACTCCGCTCGCTGCCCGGTCCACGAGCAGGAACAGGCGTAGGTCTCCGGGCCGTGGCGCGTCGAGGTTCGAGGTCCGCAGCTCCCCGCGCACGAAGACGCGCTCGCCCGGCGCGAGGCGGAGGGTGATCGCGTCGTCGCCGGCGCCTTCGATGAGCTCCGGGGGCCCGCCGGTCCCGAGGCCCGTCAGCACGCCGGCCAAGAGCACGACCTTGGCCATCCGCTCCCGCGTCGAGGCGCGCTGCGCTCCGCCGGCGAGGCTCATTCCGCGGACTCCGCGCCCGTGATGCCTTCGACGGTGAGGCGCACGTCCGGCGGCGCTGCGTCGCAGGCGGCGATCATGCCGTTCGCGTTGCTGAAGCGGGCTCCGATGACCACGCGAAGCCGTACGGCGCCGGCGGCCTCGACGCGGAGCTGCACGCGCGACAGGCCCGGAAGATCGCCCAGCCCGACGAGGCCTCCGGCCGGCGAAGCTCCCATGTCCGGCGCCGCCGAGACGCCCGCTCCCACGGTCATGGACGGAGGATAAACCACCCCATCGCCCACCTCCGCCCCGGCGGCGCTGGCGTCGCTCAGGAGTAAGAGGCGCGCGTTCCGCCCGGCTCCGAAGACCGACACGCTGAGCAGCCCTCCGCGGGACCCGTCGCGACCGCGCGCGTCGACGACGAAGTCCACCTCGACGGGCACCCCGCCGCCGACGGCGTCGAGCACGAGCTCCCGCTGCGCGAAACCCGTGTCGGCGGGGTCCACGCGACAGGCGAGGAGGAGTGCGAGCGCCGCGAGCCCCTCGCGTGCGCCGCGCCGCGACCAAGAAAGCACGCCCTCACCATCGACCGCTCCGGCGGTCCGGGCAAGTCACCACGCTCGGGGGCGCGGGAGCGCCTGCACGAGGCGCCCGAGCACCGGGCGCGTCGCACGGATTCGGAGCGTCGTTCCCGTCTCGCCGTGCGTCTCGGTCAGCACCCGCGCTTCCGCGTGCATGCGGGCCACGAGCGCGTGCTGAGCCCAGGGAACGAAGAGCTCGGCCTCTTCGAGGTCCGCCTCGAAGAAGGCGACGATGCGGCCCCGGAGCGCGGCCAGGTCGCCATCGTCCCGGGCGCTCAAGAGCACGGCCTCGGGGTGCTCGGCGCGCACCGCGGATCGCGTCTCATCGTCGAGAAGGTCGGCCTTGTTGAGCACCAGCAGGCAGGGCCGCTCGCCCTCCTCGCGGCGAAGGCCTGCGGGCACGGCTCCCTTCACGAGCGGCCGCAGCAGGAGCCCGAGCTCTTCGAGCACCTCGCGGGTCACCGCGAGCTGCTCGCGCCAGGCCACGTCCGCGGCGTCCACGACCTGGATGAGCAGGCTGGCCTCCCGCGCCTCCTCGAGCGTGCTCCGGAAGGAGGCGACCAGGTCATGGGGCAGCTTCTTGATGAAGCCGACGGTGTCGCTCACGAGCACCGGGGGCTTGGGCTCGGGCTGGAGCCGGCGCACGGTCGTGTCGAGCGTCGCGAAGAGCTCGTCGGCCACGTAGCCCTCGCTCGCGGTGAGGCGCCGGAACCACGAGCTCTTTCCGGCGTTCGTGTAGCCGACGAGCGCTACCGTATCGCCGCGCTCGCGCCGGCGTGCGCGACGTACGGCATCCTCCGACGAGATGGCGCTCAGCTCCTGGCGGAGCTCGGCGATTCGGTCCCGGATGCGCCGCCGGTCGAGCTCGAGGGCCGACTCGCCAGCGCCCTTGCCGCCGATGCCGCCGCGCTGACGTTCCCGGCCTCCCGGGCTTTCGCGTAGGCGCGGTGCGTCGTAGCTCAGCCGGGCAATCTCCACCTGCAGCTTCGCCTCCCGCGTCCGGGCGTGGCGCTGGAAGATGCGGAGGATCAGCGAGCTCCGGTCGATGACCTCGGCGCCCACGGCCTTCTCGAGGTTGCGCGCCTGCCGCGGACTCAGCTCGTGGTCGACGACCACCACCGTCGCGCCCTCCGGCGCTTCCCCCGCCTCGGACGCTCCCGGCGAAGGAACCTCGCGCGCCTCCACCGGCGCCGCGCGCTTCCGCCGGCCGCCGTGGGTCCCCGGCGGCCCAGGCTCAGGCACGGCGCCGGGCCCACCGGTCCACTCCGCGAGCTCCCGGAGCTTGCCCGTGCCCACCACGGCGGCGGCTGCGAGTCGCTCCCGCTTTTGCGTCACGCGGGCGACGGGCGCGAGGCCGAGCGTGGTCGCGAGCCGCGCGAGCTCGTCGAGGCTCGACGCGAGCTCGGCGTCGCTCACCTCGGGGAGCTGCACGCCGAGCAGCACGGCCCGGGGCCGCCCCGCGAGCCCTTCCGTGCGTCGGGTCGAGTCGTGCATGGGCAGCGCGGAACCATGGGCCCGGGCCGGACCGGCGCAAGGCGAGCCCGCGCCTCGCAGAACCTGCGGCCCCTCGGAAGCTTGCCCGCCGATCCTGGCGTTGGTAGCCCGGCTCCCATGCGCGCGCCTCACCCCCCGGCTCCTCGCCTGCTCCGCCCCTCCCTGCTCCTCGCCCTCGCCTGCGGCGGCGGCGAGAAGCAACCGGATCCCGCGGCTACGCCGGCCACAAGCGGGGTGACCACGCCGCCACGACCGTCCCCGCCGGCGCAGCCCACGGCCACGCCCGGGGCCCTTCCCAGCGACCTGCCCACGGGCCTCGTCATCGGCTACTCGCCCTTCGAGGCCGACGACCAGGGGCGCTACATCCGCCCAGCGCCCGCGCGCCTCGAGATGCTCGTCCGCCGGGGCGGTGAGTGGCGCGTCTCCGCGATCACCGACGGCGACAGCAACGTCTTCCACAAGGCGGTCTTTCTGGACGACGCGCTCGTGACCATCGGCGGCATGGGCGCCTACGTGAAGCGCTGGACCCGCGAGGCCGGCGCGTGGACCGGCCAGACCTTGTGGACCGAGGCCTTCGGCGGTCGCATCGACCGCATGCGTGACGTCGAGGTCGGCGATCTCTACGGGGACGGGAAGCCCGCGCTCGCCATCGCCACGCACGACCAGGGCGTCGTAGCGGCGCTACGGCAGACCGGCGAAGGGTGGGTCGTGGACCGCCTCGACCGCCGCGAAAACACCTTCGTGCACGAGATCGAGCTCGGGGACCTCGACGGAGACGGCACGCTGGAGATCTACGCGACGCCGAGCGAACCCAACCAGGTGGGCGTGGAGCAGTCCGGCGAGGTCGTCCGCTACGTGCCGAAGGACGGCGAAGGACGAACGGTCGTCGCCGACCTCGGCAACCGCCACGCCAAGGAGATTTGGGTCGGGGACGCGGACGGCGACGGCCGCGACGAGCTCTACGTCTCCGTTGAAGGGCTAACGCGCCGCGACGGGGGCCAGCTCACGATCCAGGATCCCGTGGAGATCCGTCGCTACGACGCCGGCACGGCGCCGGACGCCGGCGTGGTCATCGCGCGCATCGAGGGCGACCACCTGATGCGCTTCTTGACCGTCGGCGACGTGGACGGCGACGGGAAGAAGGAGATGGTAGCCGCGAGCTTCAGCCGCGGGCTCTGGCTGCTGCGGCCGGGCTCGAACCCGCGCGGCGAGTGGTCGAAGGAGAGCATCGACCGGGACAGCGGCGGCTTCGAGCACGCCTCGCTCCTGGCTGACCTCGATAGCGACGGCCGCGACGAGCTCTACGTGGCGTCGGACAACGACGGGGAGCTGCGCCGCTACGTGTGGGTCGCCGGCCGCGCGCGCCGCGAGGTGATTCACCGCCGCGTGGCGCCACGTTCCATGATCACCTGGAACCTGACCACGGCGCCGGCCGCGTTCCTCGCTCCGCCCAACTGAGGCGGCATCAGCCGTCCGGCTGGCCCATGCTTCCGTCGACGGTGCTGCTCGGCGTGGGGGCCGGGCGCGGCGCCGGCAGTTCCTTCGGGCTTTGGAGCGTGGCCGCCGGGACGACGCTCTCGCGCTCGCTGCGGAGCGTGCGCGGCGCGGCGCTCTCGAGGGCCACGCGGCCCGTTTCGAGGCTGGCCGGCGTGCTCTCGAGCGTCCCGCTCTGCGCGGTCGACGACTGGAGCGTGGACGAGCCGTAGGCGCGGAGCGCTTGGAAGGTCATCACCGTCGCGCGGGCGCCGCGAGGCTCACCGGAGCCGACGGAGAGCCCCTGGTCGTCCGCGGCGGCGTCCGGCTGCGGGGCACGCTCCGTGGCCTCGGCCACGCGCTCCTGCCGGAGCTCGACCCGGGCCTTGGCCGCGGCCTGGTCGGCCTGCGCGGCCACGCGACGGTCCGCGCTCGAGGGCTCGGCGGGTGCCAGCGCGGCCCGCTTCACCTGACGCATCTTCTTGATGGTCTCCTGCGGGTCGCCGGGCACCGGCGATACGTCCACGGGCACGCTGCCGGCGACGGCGTAGGCCCGCCCGTCCGGACCGCGCTCGAACTGATAGCTCGGCGCGCCAGTGTATTGGCCGCCGGCCACCACGTGGGCCATCTCGTGGCGCCGCACCTCGGCGTCACGCTGCTTGAGCTCGGCTACCCGGCGCTGCTCTGGGTCCGACAATTCCTGAGCGTCGTTGCTCGCCTCGTCGCCAGTGTCCCCGGAGGAGCGGCCCGCCTCTTGCGCAGTGCCCTCCGCCGGCGCTGCGCCTTCGCCGTGCGGAGCGGTCTGCGGCGACGGGGACGCCTCCGCCGGGGTGCGCGGCGCATCCCCGGCGGGCGCCGGCGACCCGGCCTCCGAGCCCGGAAGCCGCGGCACGTCGGCTGTCGCTTCGTGCGCGGGTGTACCGGGGAGGCGAAGGGGCGCCACCTCCACGGCGCCGGGCCGTTGCTCGCGCTGCGGCATGCCCAGGCCTCGCTCGAGGTAGCGTGCCCGGGCGCTTTCTTCGGAGGCGTCGGTGCCACGTACGCGCTCGTCGCTCGACGTGAGCGTCACCTCGGCGGCCTCGTCCCGGCGCGTCTGGTCCTCGGATCCAGGGACGCGGCGCGCCTCGCTCGCGCGAAGGCGCTGGGCGTCTTGGGTCTCGAGGCGGCGCGCCATGTCGAGGCGCCCGCGGCCGGGGCTCGTGTTGATCACGGGGTGCTTCCGATCACGGGGAATCGGCCGGAGCACGGCGTCCCTTGAGCCACGAAAGCACAAGACCCTCACAAAGAGTCATTCATGACCTATGAAATGCCAATAAATTGCCAATAGCGCCTTCTCTGCCGCACAGCGAGGGAAGCGTGCCGTCGGCCCTCGAGGACCCCGGGCGTTGCTTCCGCCGGCGCCCTGCGCTAGGTCCTCCGGCCCGGGCGGCAGCGGAAACGCCGCACCAGCCCCACGCCCGGCCCCCGCATCATGTACCGCTGCGAGCTCTGCAACGTCGTCCAGCCCCCGCGCACCCCCGTCGTCAAGGTGACCACCGAGTCACGGCCGACGGAATACCCGAGCCGTCCCAAGGCCAACCGCCTTCGCATCGGCCGAAAGATGAAGAGCTTCGACGACCCCGGCGGCGCCGGGTACGAGATCGCCAAGGAAGCGGACGCTTGCCCCGCTTGCGCGGCCGAGTTCGAGGCCAAGCAGGCCGAGCGCGAGGCCGCCGGCGTCTTCGACGACGCCCAGCCCGCCGCGGTCTGACGGGCCCCGCCCAGCGGACGCAGCTCGTCGCACGCCCCGCCCGCGCTCATGCGGCCGGGGCGTCGTCGTCCGAGCCCCGGCGCAGGGGGTCACGCCCGCTTCCCACCTCGCCGTACTGACGGCCTCACCCTTGCGGTCCCGCCGCCCTCCACCCAAGGTGCCCCCGTCGGGGTCCGAGCTTTCGCTCGCGCTCCGCCTCTAGCGAAAATCAGGAGCTCCGTGTCGCGATCCCTCGTCATCGTCGAGTCCCCGGCCAAGGCCAGCACCATCCAGAAGTTCCTAGGCGACGACTACGTCGTCGAGTCGAGCGTGGGACACATCCGGGACCTGGCCCGACCCACCGAGCTCTCCAAGGAGCTCAAGAAGAAGAGCAAGTACATCCAGAAGTTCGCCGTCGACGTCGAGAACGACTTCGAGCCGATCTACGTGGTGAGCGGCGACAAGAAGCAGCAAATCACCAAGCTCAAACGAGAGCTGAAGGCGAGCGACGAGCTCCTGCTCGCGACCGATGAAGACCGCGAGGGGGAGAGCATCGCCTGGCATCTGCTCGAGGTGCTGAAGCCGCGCGTGCCCGTGAAGCGCATGGTGTTTCACGAGATCACAAAGGGCGCGATTCAGAAGGCCGTCTCGAACCCGCGGGAGCTCGACAAGGACCTGGTCGACGCGCAGGAGGCGCGGCGCATCCTGGACCGGCTCTACGGCTTCGCCATGAGCGGCGTCGTGCAGCGCCGGGGCCGCGCCAAGAGCGCCGGCCGGGTGCAGTCCGTCGCGACACGCATCATCGTCGAGCGCGAGCGGTACCGCATCGCCTTCCGCCGGGCGAGCTACTGGGACCTCGAGGCCGCACTCCGCACCGAGGCCGGCGCCGAGCTCACGGCGACGCTCGTCGACATCGACGGCTCCCGCGTCGCGACGGGCCGGGATTTCGGCGACGACGGCAAGCTGACCAAGGAGGGCCTCGTCGCCCTCGGCGAGGCGGACGCGAAGTCCCTCGAGGCCGCGCTGAAGGGAGCGCCCTTCCGCGTGGCGAGCGTCGAGCGAAAGAACTTCAAGCGCTCTCCGGCCGCACCCTTCATGACCTCGACGCTTCAGCAGGAGGCCGGCCGCAAGCTCCGCTTCGGGTCGAAGCGCACCATGGCAGCGGCGCAGCGTCTCTACGAGAACGGCCACATCACCTACATGCGTACGGACAGCACCACGCTCTCCGATACGGCGCTCAAAGCCACCCGGACGCTCATCGCCGAGCGCTTCACCTCCGCGGACCTCCCGGACAAGCCGCGCCTTTACAAGCGCAAGGTGAAAAACGCGCAGGAGGCCCATGAGGCCGTGCGCCCCGCCGGTGACACCTTCCAGGATCCGAAGGCCGTGGCCCGGCACTACGGCGGACCGCGCGCCGACGAGGCGCGGCTCTACGAGCTCATCTGGAAGCGCACCGTCGCCTCGCAGATGGCCGACGCGCGAGGCGAGAGCCTGGTGGTCCGCATCGAGGCCAAGGCCATGGACGGCCGCGTGGCCACCTTCACGGTGCGCGGACAGACCATCACCTTCCCGGGCTTCATCAAGGCCTACGTTGAGGGCAGCGACGACCCGCAGGCGGAGCTCGAGAGCCGGGACAAGCTGCTCCCGCCGCTCCAGGCCGAGCAGCTCCTCGAGAGCCTCGGCTGCACCCCGCGGGGCCACGAGACGCAGCCGCCGGCGCGCTTCACGGAGGCCTCGCTCGTGAAGCGCCTCGAGGAGCTCGGCGTGGGACGCCCGTCGACCTATGCCTCCATCCTCGGCGTGATCCAGGACCGGGGCTACGTGTGGAAGAAGGGCCAGGCGCTCGTCCCTTCCTTCAAGGCCTTCCAGGTCGTGCGTCTCCTCGAGGAGCACTTCGGCCACCTGGTCGACTACACCTTCACCGCGCGCATGGAGGATGACCTCGACGGAATCGCGTCGGGGAGCGAGAAGCGGGGCCGCTGGCTGCGCCGCTTCTTCCTCGGTGACGGCGGCGCCGAGGGCCTCGAGCAGCTCGTCGAAGGCAAGCTCGAGAGCATCGATCTCGACGAGGTGAAGCGCCTCGAGACCTTCCCCATCGGCACGACGGAGGAGGGCAAGTCCATCGTGGCGCGCGTCGGTCAGTACGGGCCCTACGTGACCATCGAGGGCGAGGACGTGACCGCGAGCGTCCCGGAAGACCTCCCGCCGGACGAGCTCACGCTCGAAAAGGCCGTGGAGCTCCTGCAGGCCCCGAGCGGGGACCGGGTGCTCGGGCAGGACCCGGCCACGGGCCTCGACGTCATCGCCAAGGCCGGCCGCTACGGCCCCTTCGTGCAGCTCGGCGAGGCGAAGAAGGGCTCGAAGGAGAAGCCCAAGACGGCGTCGCTCTTCAAGAGCATGGCCCCCGATACGGTGAGCCTCGAGGAAGCCCTGCGGCTGCTCTCGCTGCCGCGGACCGTGGGTACGGCGCCGGACGGGGAGACCATCGAGGCACGCAACGGTCGCTACGGACCCTTCATCGCCAAGGGCAAGGACAACCGGAGCCTCGAGACGGAGGAGCAGATCTTCTCGGTCACCGTGGAGCAGGCGCTGGCGCTGCTCGCGCAACCCAAGCGCCGGGGCCGCGCCGCGGCCAAGCCGCCGCTGAAGGAGCTCGGCGACGACGGCGTGAGTGGCAAGCCCATCGTGCTGAAGGAAGGCCGCTACGGGCTCTACGTCACCGACGGGGAGACGAACGCGTCGCTCCGGACCGGGGACACGCAGGAGAACATCACGCCCGAGCGCGCCCAGGAGCTGCTCGCGCTGCGCCGTCTGAAGCAGGGCACAAAGAAGCCCGCGAAGAAAAAGACGGCGAAGAAGAAGACCACGAAGAAGGCCGCCAAGAAGACCGCGAAGAAGGCGGCCAAAAAGACCGCCAAGAGGACCACGAAGAAGGCCGCCAAGAAGGCGCAGCCGTCTTCTCCGGCGGAGTGAGCCCGGGCATGGCCCTCGCGCCAACGCGGCGGTCGATTGCCCCCGAAGGACCGTGGAGACCTTCGTTGCTTCTGCCGAGGACGTCTACGGCGCGACCCGCGGACTCAGCCGCAGTCGTCGCATTTGCCGCGTACGTGAACCTCGCCCTGACCCTCCGTGAGGGCCCGGGGGAGCCCGGGAACCGGCGCGAAGGCCAAGGCCTCCTCGGGCAGGCACTGCACGTTCCCGCACTCGACGCAGACGAAATGCGGATGCCCTTCGGCGTCCGGTTCGGCGCCCTCGCGGCCTTCGAATCGCCATACGTGGTCCCCCACGTCGAGGCGCCGGGCGAGGCCCGCCTCCACCAGATCCGTGAGGTTGCGGTAGACCGTGGCCCGGTCGAAGCCGTGTTCGGCGACGAGTTCGCAGACCTGCGCGTGGGTGACCGGGAGCCCATGGTCGCGAAGTGCCGTGTAGACCCGGAGGCGCGCGGGCGTCGCGCGCAGGCCCTTGGCGCGCAGGAGCGCTCGAAGCGCGGGGTCCGGTGCCTCCACCTTCGCAAGGTCCCATGCATGGAGGGGCCTCGCAACCACGCAACTGCGTTGCAGGTGCGAAGCTCACACCTTAGGTTGCGCCGATGACCTGGGCTCTCGCTGCGAGCGCCGTGGCCGCGGCGCTCGCCCTGCTCATCGCGGTGGTTCCGCGAAGTGCCCGGTGGGTGGAGGCGCTCTGGAGCTTCGCGGTCGCAGCGGGCCTCGCGCTCGCGGTGGGAACGCTTCTCCCCGAAGCCGTCGAGCACGTGGGCCTCGGAGCTCTCGCCGTGGCCGCCTTCGCCATGGCCGCGGCCGGTGGCCTCGAACGCTTCGGCCCTCCGGCGACGCGACGTTGGGGCCTCGAGCTAGGCTTCTTGGCGCTGCTGCTGCACCGCCTGGGCGACGGCTGGATGCTCGCGCGCCTGGGCACGCAGGAGCACGTGGCGGGTGTGGCCGTGGTCGCCGCGCATCAGGTCCCCATCCTCGCGCTCGTGGCGCTGGCCTTCGGGCGCAAGAGCCCGCGCGCGGCCGCAACGCGCATCGCGCTGCTGCTTGGCGCGACGTGGCTGGGTGCGGGCCTCGGCGCGGGGGTGCCGCAGCCGGGAGGCTGGGCCACGGCGGCCGTCGCCGGGCTGCTGATTCACATCGTCATGCACGGCGCGTCCCTCGCTCCGCACGGCCACGGCCACGGCCACGGCCACGGCCACGGCCACGGCCACGGCCACGGCCACGAGCGGGAGCCCGCGGCGAAGCCAAGCCCGGTGCTGGAACTCCTCGCCGTCGGCCTCGGCGGAGGCCTCGTGCTCCTTGGGGGCGACGGCCACGGCCACGCGCACGGCGACGCGCTTCGGTCACGGGTGCTGGGGAGCTTCGCCGAGCTCTTCCTGGAGACGGCCCCGGTCTTGATCTTCGGCCTCGTGCTCGGGGCGGCCTTTCAGTCCACGGGCTTCCGGCTCCCGCGCTGGGCCGCCGGCGGCGCCGGAGGGCTCCGCCACGATGCGTCGCTCGCGGCGCGGGGTGCGCTCGTCGGCGCGCCCCTCCCCGTCTGTGCCTGCGGCGTGCTCCCGCTGGCCGAGAGCCTGCGCCGGCGCGGCGGCGCGGCGCCCTTCGTGGTGGCCTTTCTCCTCGCCACACCGGAGCTCGGCATCGAGACCTTCGCGCTCTCGGTGCGCTTCCTCGGCTGGCCCCTCGCGCTGGCTCGCCTCGCCGCCGCGCTGCTCGTGGCCTTCGCCGCGGCCCTGCTCGTCGCGCGCGCCGGGAGCCGGCGCGAACGCGAGGCGCTCCACGCGGGCCCGCTGGACGTGGAGGAGGCGCCGGACGGCTTCGGCGCCCGCTTTCGCGGCCAGCTCGATGCGCTCGCGGCCCACGTGCTCCCGTGGACGCTCGTGGGGCTGGTGGCCGCGGCCTTCGTCGACGCGGCGCTCCCCGAAGCCGGTCTGGCCCTGTCCGGACCGCGCGCCTACGTCGCGACCTCTTTGATCGCGATCCCGGCCTACGTCTGTGCCGCGTCGGCGACGCCCCTCGCCGCGGTGCTCGTGGCCAAGGGCCTTGCGCCGGGCGCGGCCCTGGTGGGGCTGCTCCTCGGTCCCGCGACGAACCTCGCGACGCTCGGTTGGCTGCGGGCCGCCTCCGGCGGCCGCGCCGTCGCGCTGACCCTCGTGGGCCTCGTTGCCGTGACCTGGGCCTCCGGGGCGCTCGTGGACGCGGCGGCACTCGCGCCCCCTCCCCCGCCGGTGGCCGACACGCATGGCCACGGCGCCCTTGGCTGGGCCCTTGCCGTCGCGCTCGGCGGCCTCGCGCTCAAGGGCATCGCCGAGACGGGCTTGCGCGGGTGGCTCGGCAGCCTGGGCGAGGGGCTCGGAGGCGTCCCCGCGGCGTCCTGAGCCAGCTTGGACAACGCGTGTCCCAGAAGAACGAGCGCGCCAGGTATGCTGCGCCCGGTGGACGAGCAAGACCGGACGCTGCAGAGCCTGCGGACCGCCCCCGTGGCGCGCCCCGGCGGCCAGCGCGCGCGGCTCGTGGTGCTCGCCGGCGACCGGCCCGGGCGCAAGCTGCCGGTGGAGAGCGCGCTCCACCTCGGCCGCTCGAGCTCGTCGGACCTTCATATCGACGACGTGCAGGCCTCGCGACGCCACGCACGCATCGACCGATCGAGCGGCGGCTACTTCCTGCTCGAAGACCTGGGCAGCCGGAACGGAACCCGCGTCAACGGCGAGCCCGTGAAGGGCAGCGTGGCCCTCGCCTTCGGCGACCGCATCGAGGTCGGCGAGACGGTGGTGCTCTTCGCGCATCACGACCCGCTCGAAGAGCAGCTCGTCGAGCGGCAAAAGCTCGAGGCCATCGGCCGCTTGGGCACGGGCATCGCCCACGACTTCAACAACCTTCTCGGGGCCATCACGGCCAGCCTGGATTTCCTCGGGGAGCTGGATGGCGGTACGCGTATCGACGACGATGACGTGCGCGCCTGCCTCGACGACGTGCGTCACGCCGGCGACCGCGCGGCGGAGCTCACGCGCCGCTTGCTCGGCTTTGCGCGGCGAACGCACCGGCGGCCGGCGTCCGTCAACCTGAGCCGGCTGGTCGACGAGCTGCATGGGCTGCTCTCGCGGACCTTCGATCGGGCCATCGCTATCGAGCTCGACGCGGCGCCGGCCGTTCGCGTCCTCGGCGACCGGGGCCAGCTGCACCAGCTCTTGATGAACCTCGCCATCAACGCGCGGGACGCCATGGCCGAGGGCGGCACGCTACGCCTCGTGCTTCGCCATGCGACGGAAGCGGACCTCGCGGCGCTCCCCTACCGTGACCGCGACGCCTACGTGCTGCTCGAGGTCCATGACACCGGCGTCGGCATGGACGAGGAGACGCGAAAGCGCATCTTCGAGCCCTTCTTCACGACCAAGAGCCCGGAGGGCGGCGCGGGTCTCGGGCTGGCCACGGTGTACGAGGTCATCGACACCCACGGCGGCCACGTGCAGGTGGAGAGCGCGAAGGGAGCGGGAACGACCTTCCGCATCTGGCTCCCCACAGGCACGCGCGAAGAAGGCGTGACGACGGACACCGCGGACCATGTCGTGCACCTCATGCGCTGGGACCGCACGCATACGCTCCGGGTCCTGCTCGTCGATGACGAAGCGCTGATGCGCCGGAGCGCCCGGCGCCTGCTCGTGCAGTTCGGTCACTCCGTGGACGAGGCCAGCGACGGCCTGGAGGCCCTCGAGCGCTTCCGGAACAGCACGCCGCCCCCGGACGCGGTGGTGCTGGACATCAACATGCCTCGCCTCGGCGGCGTGGAGACCTTCGAGCGCCTTCGGGCGCTCGACGCCACACTGCCCGTCATCTTCGCCTCCGGGTACCTCGAACCGGACCTCGAGCGCCGGCTCCTCGAGGCCGGCGCCCTGGCCGTGCTCGAAAAGCCCTTCAAGATCGAGGTGATGCGCGGCCTCCTGGCGGCCGTGGTTCCCCGCGCGGAGCGCGGCGACGAGCGCTGAGCGGCACGCGTGATCAAGTACCTCGGCAGCAAGCGGCGGCTCTTGCCGGTGATCGTGGCCGGCGCGCGCGCGCTGGTCCCGGAGCGCGGCCGGGCCCTCGACCTCTTCAGCGGCACGTCTCGCGTGGGCCACGCGCTGAAGGGCGCGGGGTTTCACGTCGTGGCCAATGACCAGCTCGCCTTCGCAGCCACGCTCGCACGCTGCTACGTGGCCGCGGACGCGAAGCGCTGGGCCGAGCCCGCGGCCTCGCTCCTTCGGGAGCTCGCCGAGGTCCCGGCGCGGCCGGGCTACTTCACGCGTACCTTCTGCGAGGAAGCGCGCTTTCTTCAACCGAAGAACGGCGCCCGCGTGGACGCGCTTCGCGACCGCATCGCGGCCCTCGACCTGCCGGAAGCGCTCGAGGCCATCGCCCTCACGTCGCTCATGGAGGCCGCGGACCGCGTGGACTCGACCACGGGCGTGCACATGGCCTACCTCAAGCGCTGGGCGCCGCGCGCGCACAAGGACCTGACCCTTCGCCTGCCGGCCCTCCTTCCCGGACCCGGCGAGGCCATCGAGGGTGACGCGGTCGACGCCGCCGGTTCCGTGGACGCGGACCTCGCCTACCTCGATCCGCCGTACAATCAGCACAGCTACCTCGGCAACTACCACCTCTGGGAAACGCTCGTGCGCTGGGATGCGCCGGAGGCCTACGGCGTCGCGCGCAAGCGCACGGACGTCCGCGAGCGGAAGAGCCCCTTCAACTCGAAGCGGCGCATCACCGAGGCCTTCGAAGCCGTGGTCGCCGCGATGCGCGCGCCGCGGCTCCTCGTGAGCCAAAGCGACGAGGCCTACCTCGCGCCGGACACGGTCAGGGCGATGCTCGCGGAGCGGGGGCATGTGGGCGTCGTCGCCATCGACACGAAGCGCTACGTGGGAGCACAGATCGGCATTCACGACCCGAAGGGGCGGCGCGTCGGGACCGTGAAGAAGCTCCGGAACCAGGAGCTGATCTTCGCGGTGGCGCCCACGCAAGCGGAGGTGGAGCGCGCCTGCGCCGCCATGGGGGCCGCGGCGGGCTCGGCGCGCGGAGCCGTGTCGTGAAGGGGCCGGCCCCGCCGGGCCGCGGGGCGCCGCCGGCCGCGCCCCTGCACCTCGACGCGCCGGACCTCGACGCAGCGAAACTCGACGCAGCGGGCCTCGACGCACCGCCGGGGGCCACTCCGGCGCTCCGGCGGCAGGCCTTCGCGGCGCTACCGCGACCTGAACGGCTGGACCGGCTCCTCGCCATGACGCTTGCGCTGCGCGCGGGCGGGGCCGCACGTTGGGCGCCGCTTGCCGAGCGCGCGGGGCTGCCGCTGGGCGAAGTGCTCGCGTCGCCCTTCAGCCTGCGCGCCGTGGCCCTCGCGGCGGCCGAGGGCGCCACGACCACGCACCGCGAGCTACGGAGCCTCGCCGCCGAGGGGCCCTGGCCCGACGCCGTACGCGACCCGGCGCACGGCCGTTGGGAGCGTGGCGTCTTGCGCGTGGGGAAGTACGAAGGGTTCCAACAGGACGCGCCCTTTGCCTGCTTCGACCCGGCCCACGGCGCCAAATGGGGCCCCCATGAGC